>CAXTQM010000079.1:3902-8735 GCA_964246205.1 uncultured Beijerinckiaceae bacterium
TGCGAAATCAAGAAGGACCGGCAGGTCGCGATCTCCGCCGGCAGCGGCTTGTTCTGCGGCGGCACGCAACGCACAGCGTTGCTTATTGCGCAGCCGCGCAGGACCAATCCGTCATCGGGACGGCGGTCGTATCGACCCTGCGCAAACCCTGTCCGCAGCAGCGTGCCGTAGAGCAGGTCGCCGGCGTAATCGCCGGTGAAGGGCCGGCCGGTGCGATTGGCGCCTCGAAGGCCAGGCGCCAGACCCACGACGAGCAGGGCGGCATCCGCGCTGCCGAACGTCGGCACGGGTGCGTTGAACCATCCGGGCTCGGCCTCCCGCGCCTCGCTGCGGAACACAACGAGACGCGGGCAGAGCGGACAATCGGCCGACGGCACCGAGATACCCGGAGTCAAACCGGCAGCCGAGCTAGTCGGCGTCATGATCCTGGGCTGCGGGCAGCGGAGCGGCCGGGGCTCCGGCCGTCACGTTCTGCGTGCGTCTGTCGTGATATCGCTGCATGCGCTCCGATGGGTCGCGCCCGATCTTGGCGGCGAGATGGATGAGGTCGACGAACTCGTCAGCCTGGCGCCGCAACTCGTCGGCGATCATCGCCGGCTGCGTCGAGTTGGTCGAGACGACGGAAACGCGAACGCCCTTGCGCTGGATCGCCTCGACCAGCGACCGGAAGTCTCCGTCGCCGGAGAATAAAACTAGCTGATTGACGTGTTCTGCCATCTCCATGGCGTCGACCGCAAGCTCGATGTCCATGTTGCCCTTGACCTTGCGTCGTCCTAGCGCGTCGACGAACTCTTTTGTCGGTTTTGTGACAACAGAAAATCCATTGTAATCTAGCCAGTCGATGAGCGGACGGATGGAGGAGTACTCCTGATCTTCAACAAGCGCCGTATAGTAGAAGGCGCGAAGTAACTTACCGCGACCCTCGAATTCCTTCAAAAGCCGTTTGTAGTCTATGTCGAAGCCCAGCGCTTTCGCCGTCGCATAAAGATTGGCGCCGTCGATGAAAAGCGCGATTCGATCAAGCTCAGCCATTACTCTAGTCTCGTTCTTTCTTGTCTTTGTAGGGTTAGCGTGTCGGCTGGGGCGACCAGGAAGCCGAGCGGCAATACGACAATAAGATGCCGATAGGTAAGCGTTGCCAGACAAACCAACCAAATCAATGGCCTCGCTTCAGGTCGCCGTCAAGGGACTTGACGAAAAAGCCAACTTTTCACCTCGCTATAATTGCAAATTCCATGACTGGCGCAATTCGCGGCAGTTGCATTGGCTAGGCGTTGTTCGATAAGACGGCGGTAATCCCCCAAACAGACGAGAGGCCATCCGCATGGCGCGCGTGACGGTAGAAGATTGTGTCGACAAGGTCGAGAATCGGTTCGAACTGGTGCTGATCGCCAGCCACCGTGCGCGTCTGATCGCATCGGGTTCCCCGATAACGGTAGACAGGGACAACGATAAAAATCCGGTGGTTGCGCTACGCGAAATTGCCGACGAGATGCAGACGCCGGAAGATCTCAAGGAGGATTTCATCCATTCGCTGCAGAAGCAGGTCGAGGTGGACGAGCCCGAAGCCGAGGTCGTGCCGGCGCTGGTGCAGCCGCAACCCGACATGCCTCAGCCTGAGGTCGGCGATGCCGGCTTAGACCGCATGACGGAAGAGGATCTCTTGCGCGGGCTGGAGGGCTTGGTTCCGCCGGCGGCAACCGACGACGAAGGCGAATAGCCGCGCGGTTTTCGCTTCCGCCGCGGATCGGGGGTGGCGCATAGCAGTGGCTCGGGCCGAATAGGCGGCCCGCCGCTTCCGAGGAGACGGACGACTCCTCCATGATGCGTCAATACGAACTGGTCGATCGGGTCCGCCGCTACAATCCTCGGACCGACGAGGTCATGCTCAACCGTGCCTACGTCTACGCGATGCAGGCGCATGGCGCGCAAGTCCGTGCCTCGGGCGACCCCTATTTCTCGCATCCGCTCGAGGTTGCGGCGATCCTCACCGATCTTCACCTCGATGACTCGACGATCGTCGCCGCCGTCCTTCACGACGTCATTGAGGACACCCAGTCGACGCGCGAGGAGATCGACCGGCTGTTCGGCCGCGAGATTGGAACGCTTGTCGACGGCCTGACCAAGCTGAAACGCCTCGATCTCGTTTCCAAGCGCGCCGTGCAGGCAGAAAACTTCCGCAAGCTGCTGCTCGCCATCGCCGCCGACGTGCGCGTGCTGCTGGTCAAGCTCGCCGACCGGTTGCACAACATGCGCACGCTGCATTTCGTGCCGCCGGAAAAGCGCGCCCGTATCGCTGAGGAGACACTGGATATTTACGCGCCATTGGCCGGGCGCATGGGCATGCAGCGCATGCGCGAGGAGTTCGAGGATCTCGCCTTTCGCCACCTCATGCCAGACGCTCATGCCGCCATCGAGGCACGCTTGGTGGATGTCGGTCGCGACAACAAGCTGCGCATCGCCGCCATCGAGGCGGAGATCGCCGCCGCGCTCGCCGCCGAAGGCATCGAGGCCGACGTGAAGGGGCGCCAGAAGCAACCCTACTCGGTCTGGCGCAAGATGGAGCGCAAGCAGATCACCTTCGAGCAGATGTCCGACATCTTCGGCTTCCGCATCATCGTGCGGTCCCTTCCGGAGTGCTACCGCGCCGTCGGCGTCGCACACACGCGCTGGCCGACGGTGCCCGGCCGTTTCAAGGACTACATCTCGACCCCCAAGCCCAACGACTACCGCTCGATCCACACGACGGTGGTCGGGCCGGGGCGCCAGCGCGTTGAGCTGCAGATCCGCACCGCGGCGATGCATGATATTGCCTCCAATGGCATCGCCGCCCACGCTCTCTACAAGGAAGGGATGACCTACGACGAGCGCGCGCTGCGTTCGGAGAGCCGGGCTTTCACCTGGCTGCGCCGCACCATCGAGCTTCTGGCGGACGGCTCCTCGCCGGAGGAGTTCCTAGAGCACACCAAGCTCGAACTGTTCCTCGATCAGGTGTTCTGCTTCACCCCGAAGGGCCGGCTGATCGCGCTGCCGCGCGGTGCCACCTCGCTCGATTTCGCCTACGCCGTCCACACCGACGTCGGCAATCAGGCCGCCTCCGCCAAGATCAATGGCGTCGTCGCTCCGCTGCTCACCGAATTGGGCAATGGCGACGAGGTCGAGATCGTCCGCCAGGAGGGCCAGGTGCCGCCCGCAGTGTGGGAATCGCTCGTGGTCACGGGCAAGGCGCGCGCCGCGATCCGCCGTGCTACCCGCGAGGCGATGCGCGCGCAATATGCCGGGCTCGGCCGCCAGATCGTCACCCGCGCCTTCGAGCGCGCCGGTCGCACCTTGTCGGACGAGCGGCTCAAGGCAGTGCTGCCGCGCTTCGCTCGCAACAGCGTCGAGGACGTACTCGCTGCTGTCGGCCGTGGCGAGATGTTCTCCGGCGACGTGCTCAAGGCGGTGCATCCGGAGGCGACGGAGGAGCGCCGGGCGGCCACTCCGCAGCGTGCCCACGATGCCGGCTGGTTCGGCACACGCACCCACGCCAACCTGCTGTTCCACGTGCCGGGCGCCAGTGAGGAGGTCGACTGGAAGATGATGGCGGAGGCCGGCCTCCACCCCGACCTTCCCGTGATGCTGGCGCCCGAGGGCGGCGCGCTGCCGGGCGACCGCATCGTCGGCATCCTCGATCCCGACCGCTCGATCACCATTTACCCGATTCAGTCGACCGAGCTGACGCGCTTCGACGACCAGCCCGAGCGCTGGCTCGATGTGCGATGGGAGATCGGCGAGAATGAGCGGCCGTTCTTCCCGGCCAAGCTCGCGATCACGGCCATCAATGAGCCCGGCACGCTCGGCGTCATCGCCACCGTCATAGGCGAGAACGGCGCCAATATCGACAACATCGTGATGAAGCCGATCTCGCGCGATGCGCGGCTGCTGGTGGCCGATGTCGAGGTTGGCGACCTCAAGCATCTCGGCACGATCGTCTCCCAGCTCAGGGCGCGGCCGATCGTCAGCAAGGTCGAGCGGGTGAACGGATGAGCAGGCTGCGCCTCGGCGTCAACATCGACCACGTCGCCACCGTGCGCAACGCGCGCGGCGGAGCGGTGCCCGATCCGGTGCGCGCCGCGCACCTCGCGGTGCAGGCCGGCGCCGACGGTATCACCGCGCATCTGCGCGAGGATCGCCGCCACATCTGCGACGACGACATGGCCCGTCTCAAGGCCGAACTGCCCGTGCCGCTCAACTTCGAAATGGCGGCGACCGACGAGATGGTCGCTGTCGCGCTCCGCACCCGCCCGCACGCCGCCTGCCTGGTGCCGGAGAAGCGGTCCGAGCGGACCACCGAGGGCGGGCTCGACGTGATCGGGGGCCACGATCACCTGCGCCGCGCTACGGTCGAGCTCGGCACCGTCGGCATCCGCGTCTCGCTGTTCATCGAGCCGACGGCGCGCGCGATCGAAGCGGTGCGCTCGATCGGCGCGCCCGTGGTCGAGCTGCACACCGGTGCCTGGTGCGATTGCCTCACCCACGGCGAGCACGCGCGCGCCGCCCACGAGTTCGAGCGTTTGAGGCTCGCAGCCATCGAAGCGGAACGGCTCGGCATCGAGTGCCACGCCGGGCACGGGCTTGACTACGAAACCGCGCAGGCGATCGCGGCGCTGCCGCAGCTCGCCGAGCTGAACATCGGCCATTTTCTAGTCGGCGAGGCGATCTTCGTCGGTCTGCCGGAGGCGATCGGCACGATGCGCGCGGCGATCGACGCCGGGCGGGGCAGGGCGCCGGCAGTTCCTCGGCAGGACAATTTTCCGTGATCATCGGCATCGGCACCGATCTCTGCAGCAT
>CAXTQM010000080.1:0-3487 GCA_964246205.1 uncultured Beijerinckiaceae bacterium
TGAAGGCGGCACGCGCGCTCGCCGCCGCCCCGGTCGTGGCTTGGTTCCACAAGCGCGGCCGCACCGGCCACGCCCGGACCATCGCCGACGCGCTGATGCCGGCGGGCTGCGTGACGCTGCCGCTGGCCTACCCCGTCACCACGGAGATCCCGGTGCACGATCGAGGCTACGCTGCGACGCTGGCCCCGTTCTACGAAGAGGCCGCCGCCACGCTGGCGGCCCACCTCGAGGGCGGGCGAGACGTCGCGCTGCTGTGCGAGGGCGACCCGCTGTTCTTCGGCTCGTTCATGCACCTTTATGTCCGCCTGCGACCGCGCTTCGCGACGGAAGTGATCCCCGGCATCTCGGGCATGTCGGGCTGCTGGAGCGCCGCCGGCCTGCCGATGAGCTGGGGCGACGACGTGCTGACCGTGCTGCCCGGCACCCTTCCCTTCGAGGCGCTACGCGACCGCCTCGCCACCAGCGACGCCGCCGTGATCATGAAGATCGGCACGCATTTTTCAAAGGTGCGCGCCGCCGTGGAGGCTGCAGGGCTGATGGCGGAGGCGGTCTATGTCGAGCGCGGCACCATGCCCGGCGAGGTCGTGACCCCACTCCGCGACAAGGCGGATTGTGCCGCGCCGTACTTCTCGATCGTGCTGCTGCCGGGTCACGGCCGACGGCCGTGATTGGCCTGGCGAGGCGACGCCGAGCTGTGCAAGCCTACAGCTCGATCTGTCGGCCGATCTCGACGACGCGTTCCGTCGGTAGGCCCAGCACTTGGGTGAGGTGGGCCTGGTTGCGCTCCATCACCGCGAAGACGCGCTCGGCCCAGCCGTTCATGCGACGCCGGTCGCCGTGGCCGCGCACGATGGTCTCGTGGCCGACGTAGTAGACGCGCTGGTCGAGGTCGATGTCGCAGCCCCTCGCCTTCAACGCCGGCAGCATGGCGTCGATGCTCGGCCGTTCCATGAAGCCGCTATGGAAGGTGATGCGCCACACGTGCGGCATCTCCTCGACGATGTCGAAATGATCGGCCTCGGCGACGCGCGGCACCAGCTCGGTGACGACCGTCACGATGAGCACGTCCTGGTAGAGGCATCGGTTCTGGCGCACGTGCCAGACCAGCAGCGGCGGCGCCGTCTTTCGCGTCCGCGTCAGGAAGACGGCCGTGCCCTCGACGCGAGCCACCTTCTCGCGCTCGATGCGGGCGAAGAAGTCCTTCACCGTCTCCGTCTTCTGCGCCAAGACCTCGCCGATCTTCACGACGCCGCCATGCCAAACCCGCATGAGCGCGTAAATCGCAACCGCCAGCGCCAGCGGGATCCAGCCGCCATCCGGCACCTTCAGGAGGTTGGCGCCAAAGAAGCCGAGGTCGACGATCATAAAGAAGCCGGCGACGACCCCGGCGAGCACCACCGACCAGCCCCAGATCTCGCGCATGGCGATGAACAGCAGCACGGTGGTCAGAAGCATGGTGGTCGAGACCGCCATGCCGTAGGCGGCGGACAGGTTGTCGGACTTCTTGAAGCCCAGCGCGAGGGCCACCGTGACGATCATCAGCAGCCAGTTGACGGCACCGATGTAAATCTGCCCGTAGCCCTCGTCCGAAGTCTGGCGCACGATGAGCCGCGGCAGCCAGCCCAGCTGGATGGCCTGGCGCGTCATCGAGAAGGCGCCGGTGATGATCGCCTGGCTGGCGATGATCGTCGCCGCGGTCGCAAGCAGCACCAGCGGCACCAGCAGGAACGACGGGCAGAGCTTGTAGAAGGCGTTGTCGTCCGCCGTGATACCACCGTTCAGCACCAGCGCCGCCTGCCCGGCGTAGTTGACGACCAGCGCCGGGAACACGATCGAGATCCATGACACGCGGATGGGCGCCTTGCCGAAATGTCCCATGTCGGCATAGAGCGCCTCGGCGCCGGTGGTGCAGAGGAACACGCCGCCGAGCAGCGCGAAGCCCTTGAAGCCGTGATGCGCCAGGAAATCGAGCGCGTAGGTCGGGCTGAGCCCGGCCAGCACGCTCGGATGGCGGAGGATGCCGCCGATGCCGAGCAGCGCGATAACGGCGAACCAGACCAGCATGATCGGGCCGAACACGCGGCCGATTTTCTGCGTGCCGAACGGCTGGAATAGGAACAGCGCCAGCAGCACCGCCACCGCCAGCGGCAGCACGTAGTCCGCGCTGGCGGGGATCGCGAGGTGCAGGCCTTCCAGCGCCGACAGCACCGAAATCGCCGGGGTGATGGCGCCGTCGCCGTAGATCAGCGCGGCGCCGAACAGGCCGGCGGCGATGATCCAGGGCTTGTGACCGTGCTTAATGCCGATCAGCGACATCAGCGCGAGGATGCCGCCCTCGCCGTCGTTGTCGACGCGCATGGCGAGCGCAACGTATTTGGCGGTGGCGACGATCACCAGCGTCCAGAACAGCAGCGACAGGATACCGAGCAGCAGACCACTGTCGGGCGGGCCGCCGGCATCGCCGAGGATGGTCTTCAGCGTGTAGAGCGGGCTAGTGCCGATGTCTCCGAACACGATGCCGAGCGCGGCAAGGCCGGTGGCGGCGAGCGCCTTCTTGGCCGGCGGCGGCTTGCGGCGATTCGAATCATCCTGGCTATCCTCGCCGCCCGCGTCGGCGAGCTGATCCACCGCTTCCGACTGGGTCATGATGTAGCTCGGATCCTGCTGCCCTCGGCGCTGATAGGCCAGACGCTCGGTGAGGTCACGCGTTCCGTCGGGTTCAATGCGCAACGCGTTGTCCTGTCGCCGAACACCCGCTGCTGCCGAAGCCCCGTCGGCTGGCGTGCAACTCTTCGCATAATGTCGGCTTGAAGTCGTGCAGCCGAGGGAGGTCCTCCGCGCCCTGCTGGATTGTCCGGCGAATCCGCGCTGTCGGAGGAAGCTTCGCGGTGGAACAACACGTCTCGTCGTCTCGGATCGCGCCATCTCGCAACGGCTGCGCCTGAATTTGCGCAGCGCTCGCGTCCTCGATGCGCTTAATTTCGCCATGGCCGGCGCCCGCGAGGGTTTCGGACCGTTCCTCGGCGTCTACCTCCAGGCCGCCGGCTTCGACCCGGCGGCGACCGGCATCGCCATGTCGCTCGCCGGGGCCAGCGGGCTCCTCGCCACGACGCCGCTCGGCACCCTGGTCGACCGCACCGAGTACAAGCGCCTCGCCGTTGTGTCCGCGGTCGTGCTGATCGCAATCGGCTCGGTCGCGATCGTGCTGACGCACAAGCTCTGGGTGATCGGGCTGGCGCAGGGTATAGTCGGCATCGGCGGAGCTGCGGTCGCACCGCTGGTGTCCGCCCTCACGCTCGGGCTCTTCGGCGGCTCCGCCTTCGGCGCGCGCAAGGCGCGCAACCACGCCATCAACCACCCCCGCAACCCCCCGCGGCTGATCTTCACCGCCACCGAGCCCTCCGTTTCCGGCAACCCCATCTACGTCATCGGCCGGGCCAGCTCGGCATACCCGATCCCTGCTCGCTTCAGCTCCGCCTTCAGGTGC
>CAXTQM010000080.1:3497-8688 GCA_964246205.1 uncultured Beijerinckiaceae bacterium
GCGCCGCCTGCGGCGCGCGCATGGCGCGAAACGAGGCCTTCAACCCCGCCGGCAACGCCGGCAACGCCGCCGTTGCCGCCGCGCTCGGTTACGCCTTCGGCCTGCAGTACGTCGCCGTCGCGATCGTGGTGATGGCGGCAGCCTCCAGCGCCGTGGTGCTGATGCTGAACAAGGGCGCGATCGACCACGTCGGCGCGCGCAGCGGCGAGGCGGACGAGCGCTCGACCGTCCGGGCCTTAATCCAAAGCCCCGGGCTGCTGCTGCTCGCCGTCGCCGTGCTGCTGTTCGAAACGGCGCACGGTGCCCTTCTGCCGTTTCTTGCGCAGGCGCTCACCGCCGCGGGCAGCAACCCGAGCATCACCACCGGCGTGATGGTGGTCGTGGGGCGCGTGGCCATGGTGGGAGCGGCGCTGCTGGCGCCACGCATCGCCGCGCGCCGCAGCTATGCTACCGTGCTGCTGATCGTGCTCGTCACCGCCGCGCTGCGCGGCGGCCTGGCCGCCCTGGGCACATCATGGTGGGTGTTGATCGCGGTGCAGCTTCTATAGTGTATCGCGATGGGCTTGGCCAGCGTCGCCATTCCGTCGCTCTGCGCGGAGATCATGACCGGCAGCGGTCGTGCCAACGTCGCGCTCGGCGTCGTGCTCACCGCCTTCGGCGCCGGCGCGACCCTGAGCCCGCTCGTCGCCGGTTTTGTCGCGCAGCATCTCGGCTTTTCCAGCGCCTTCCTCGTGCTCGGCGGCATCGCCGGGCTCGGCTTTGTCCTCTGGCTGATCGGCGTCAGGGTGCTCGGCCTGCAGTTCGATCGGCCCGATGCGACGGCGCCGCCGTGATTCCGCTTCTTGAGCGCATCGCCGCCGCCGCCCGCGGCTCCTTCCCGTTGCTGGCTATGCTTTACGCGCTGCTGTTCGGCGCTTTTGGCGCCGAGGCCCCGTTCTTCCCGCTTTTCCTCCAGAGCAAAGGCCGCGGCCCGCAAGAGATCGCCGCCATCCTCACCGCCGGGACGATCGTGCGGCTTGTCGTCGGGCCGGTCGTCGGCATCGTCGCCGATCGCGTCGGCATCCGCCTCGCGCTCGGTTGCGCCGTGCTGGCCGCAGGCCTCATCGGCTCCGGGTATCTCGTCGCTGCCGGCTTCGTCGCGCTGCTCCTGGTCAGCATGCTGCACAGCGCGGCCTTGTCGTCGGTCAACCCGCTCTGCGACGCCCTCGCCGTTCCGGCCAGCGCGCGCGAGAAGACCTTCGCCTACGGCTGGGTGCGCGGCATCGGTTCAGCCAGCTTCGTGCTGGCGACGCTGGGCTCGGGCTTCTTCGTCGCCGCCTTCGGCCTGCCCAGCATCATCGTCCTGGCGACAGGGCTGATCCTGCTGATGGTCGTGCCGCTGCCGTGGCTGAGAACACCCGCGCGCAACGCGGCCGGGGCCCCCTTGGCAGGCGTGTTCGCGCTTCTCGCCATCCCGGCCTTCGTGCGCATGCTACTGGTGGCCGGCCTGGTTATCGGCAGCCAATCGATGAGCGACACCTTTGCCGCGATCCACTGGCGGAACGCCGGCGTTTCGCCCCGCGTCGTCGGCGCGCTATGGTCGGAGGCTGTTACCTCCGAGCTGATCGTCTTTCTCTTCGTAGGCCCCTTCCTGCTGCGCCGCCTGGGGCCGGGCCGTTGCGCCACGCTCGGCGCGCTGGCCGGCATCGCGCAATGGGGCTCGCTGGCGCTGACGGCGAACCCGGCGCTGTTGGTGCTGAGCCAGCCGCTTCACGGCTTCACCTTCGCGCTGATCCATCTCTCGGTCATGGCCGTCATCGCCGCCGTGGTGCCCGACGAGCGCGCCGCCACGGCGCAGGCGCTCTACGGCACGCTGTGCCTCGGCCTGGCCTCGGCAACCATCACCATGGCCTCGGGCTGGCTGTGGACGGCCTTGGGCGCGTTGGCGTTCTGGACCATGTCGGCGCTGTGCCTCCTCGCCGTGCCGCTCGCCGCGACGCTGCGGGTACGCGCCGACGCTACGCTCTTGCCGAAGGAACCCGTCCTGCCATAAGGGTGCCGCATGGATCGCCGCGACCTTCCCTCGCATCGTGCACCGGCCCGCTTGCCGGCGGCGGGTCTGCGCGCCCGCGGGCTTCTTAGCCGCCCCTGAGGGCCGGCCGGGCGTCGCCCGGGCTCTCAGGGGACGCTGCTTCGCCCCGAGGTCCAAGGAGTCCGCCCCATGACAAGCTTTTCCGACAAGATCGTCATCTTCGACACCACGCTGCGCGACGGCGAGCAATGCCCCGGCGCCACCATGGCGCACGAGGACAAGCTCGCCGTCGCCGCCCTGCTCGACGCGATGGGCGTCGACGTGATCGAGGCCGGCTTTCCCATCGCCTCCATCGGCGACTTCGAGGCGGTCTCGGCCATCGCCAGGCAGGCGGAGAACGCCGCCGTCGCCGGCCTCGCCCGCGCCGTCGAGGGCGACATCGCGCGCTGCGGCGAGGCGGTGCGCCACGCCCGTCATCCGCGCATCCACACCTTCGTCTCGACCTCGCCGATCCATCTGGCGCACCAGATGAACAAGTCCGAGGAGCAGGTGCTCGAGATCATCGTCAAGACGGTGACGCAGGCGCGCAACCTCGTGCCCGACGTCGAATGGTCGGCCATGGACGCCACCCGCACGTCGATAGACTATCTTTGCCGCTGCATCGAGGCGGCGATCCGCGCCGGTGCCACCACGATCAACCTCCCCGATACGGTCGGCTTCTCCACGCCGGCGGAATACGAGGCGATGTTCCGCAGCGTTCGCGAGCGCGTGCCGGACGCCGACAAGGCGGTGTTCTCGACCCATTGCCACGACGACCTCGGCCTGGCCGTCGCCAATTCGCTGGCCGGGGTCGCCGGCGGCGCCCGGCAGATCGAATGCACGGTCAACGGATTGGGCGAGCGCGCCGGCAACGCCGCGCTTGAGGAGATCGTGATGGCGCTGCGCACGCGCCGCGATGCGCTGCCCTTTGCGACGGGCGTGGACAACACCATGCTGACGCGCGCCTCGAAGCTGGTCTCGGCGGTGACCTCGTTCCCGGTGCAGTACAACAAGGCGATCGTCGGCCGGAACGCCTTCGCCCACGAGAGCGGCATCCACCAGGACGGCGTGCTCAAGAACGCCTTGACCTACGAGATCATGACGCCCGAGAGCGTCGGGCTGAACAAGTCCTCACTGGTGATGGGCAAGCATTCCGGCCGCGCCGCCTTCAAGGACAAGCTGCGCGATCTCGGTTACGAGCTCGGCGACAACGCCTTCCAGGACGCCTTCGTGCGCTTCAAGGCCTTGGCTGACCGCAAGAAGCTCATCTACGACGAGGACATCGAGGCGCTCGTCGACGACGAGATCGGCCGCGCCCACGAGCGCATCAGGGTGGTCTCGCTCGAGGTCCATGCCGGCTCCAAGGGGCCGCAGACCGCCGACCTGACGCTCTCCGTCGACGGCGACGAGCGCGCGTTCAAGGCGACAGGCAACGGACCGGTCGACGCGATCTTCAATGCCGTCGTGACGCTGGTCCCGCACGACGCCGTGCTCGAGCTCTACCAGGTCCACGCCGTGACCCAGGGCACCGACGCGCAGGCGGAGGTGACGGTGCGGCTTTCCGAAGGCGAGAAGCAGGTGTCGGGTCGTGGCGCCGACCCCGACACGCTTGTCGCCTCGGCGCACGCCTATTGCGCGGCGCTGAACAAGCTCATGGCCAAGCGCGGCAAGGTCCGGCCGGACACGCTCGCGGTGTGACGCGGAAGCATCTATACCAAAAGTCGCAAAGCCGATGGATCGCGCAGCCGTCAAACGAGATTGACGCCGTCATCAAAGTAAAGGGATTGTGCCGCCGAATGTTCGGGATGAGCGGCATGTCTGCGGAGGCGGAGCGTCAGATGCGTGAAATCGAGCGCCTACAGGAAGGCATGGTCGTGGAACTCGATCGGCGCTTCTCCGGACTTAAGGAGCGTTCGATACCGCCAAATTCAAGCAGAGGTCGCAACGAAGCCGGCGTCGACGAGGAGGTCGCCTCCACGATCTCCGTCATCCGCCACGTGTCCGGCGTGCTCGGCGAGCTGCAGGAGACGATCCGACGGCAGGAGGAGCTGATCTACGAGCAGCGACAGGCCATCGCCGACCTGCAGAACCAAAAGCAGGAGGCCTTCGGCGAACTCGCCGGCGCTGAGCGGACAATGAAGGCCGAGCGCGAGCGGGCCGACCGTGCCGAGGCCAAGGTGCAGAGCGGCGAGGCGCAGATCCGGCGGCTCGAGGAGTACAGCGTGTCGCTCAAGTCGCACCTGAACAGCCTCATGGCCGTGGTGCGCGATACCCTGCCCACCGAAGAAGGCGGTCGCAGGATCGAGGGCCGCTCCGCCTGAGACGGGTCCGGCGCGTCAGAAAGCGACCGTCGGCGGTAGCATGAACGGGCTCCGCCTGATTTTGGGCGGCAGCGCTCCGCGCACCATCAGGCCCGCTTCGTCGGCCACGGGGACGCCCGTCCAATCCAGCCGGTCGGGCGAAAACAGGGTGCGCAGGCGCGCCGGTTGCACGCCGAGTGCGCCGAGGATGCGCGCCGCGGACGGCACGTGGGCGGCGACGACATCGACGACGACCAGCGTGTCGCCCTCCACCTCCCAGGCGATCAGCGCGTCGAGCGCGGCGTCGAGCGAGACCTGCCACTCTCCGCTGCGGAGCGCCTGTGTCCGCAGGCCGGCATCCTCGACGAGGCAACAGCGCGACGACAAGGCGGCGCTCGTCGCCGACAGCCGCGTCAGCGTGTCGGCATCGGCGATCGAATCGAACAGCCGCGCCGTCGCGGCGCCGAGCGGCGCCGGAGCCGGACCCTCGAAGGCGTGCTGCGGCACCGGGGCGAAGCCCAGGCCCAGATACAGCGCGGCGGTCTCGGCGTAGAGCAGCACCAGCTCCGCTCGTCCATCGTCGCACCAGGCTAGCACCCGCTGCACGAGATCGCGCATCAGCCCGCGCCCGCGCCATTCCGGCGCGACGGCGACGTTGCGCAGCGCCGCCACCGGCCAGGACACTTCATCGGCCCGCATCCGCAGCATGCCGCATTGCAGGCCGGCCACGCAGCCGCCCGCCGGATCGAACAGCGCCCAAACCGGCCAGGGCGGCGACGGTGGCGCCCCGAACACTGTCTCCGCCAAGCCGACGAAGCCGAGAAAAACATCGTCTTCGGCC
>CAXTQM010000081.1:0-8680 GCA_964246205.1 uncultured Beijerinckiaceae bacterium
ACCCGCTCCAGTGCGGCGGCCGTGGCACCTCTTCGCCCGGGAAGCGAGCCTCGACGGCGGCGACCTGCGCCTCCAGCGCCTCGCGCGACGCGATGCGGCGCGACTGCGAGCTGGCCCAGGCGCCGATGCGGCTGCCGCGCGGACGGCTGGCGAAATAGTCGTCCGCCTCCTGCGCGCTCACCACCTCGACAAGCCCTCGAATGCGCACCTGCCTACGCTGGCTCTTCCAGTGGAAGAGCGCCGCCGCCTTGGGCGTGGCCTGGATCTCGCGGCCCTTGGCGCTCTGGAAATTGGTGTAGAACACGAAGCCGCGTTCGTTCCAGGCCTTGCACAACACGGTGCGCACGTCCGGCAGCCCGGTGTCGTCTACGCTGGCCACCGCCATGGCGGTCGGGTCGTTGGGTTCCGTTAACCCTGCCGCGTCCTGCCACTCGCCGAACAGCGCGAAAGGATCGTCCACGACCGAAAGATCACGCGTCTTTAACTCGCCCAAAATAACGTCCTCGTGAAGTCCAGCGTGCGTGAGTTATGGCGTGCCCTACGAGTCTACCCATACCGCAGCCGCGGCCGTGCCGTCATCCGCGACGGCGCGTATCGGCCGCCGCCTGTGCTGCCTTGTCGCTCTGCTGAGCCCGGCGCTGGGCGGCTGCGCGATGTCGTTTCCGATGGCCTCGCTGCTGCCGGCGGAGGGCGACGTCACCGGCTCCAACTCGCCGGTGCCGTTCGGGCGCATCCTCGATGAAGAAGACCGCCGCCGCGAGCTTGCAGCTCTGGCCACCGCGCTCGATCCCCAGGGCGACGGCGCCACCGTGAAATGGGACAACACCAAGTCGGGCAATCGCGGCGCGATCACTGCCGTCGGCAAGACCTACACATCCGATTCGAAGGTCTGCCGCGCCTTCGCGAGCGAGCTCCGGCAGGACAACGGCAGCCGCAAGCTCGAAGGCACCGCCTGCGCCGTTTCCGCCGGGGAATGGAAGGTCACCGACGCCAAACCCGCCAAGGCCTGAACCTAGAGCTTGACCGCCAGCTCAGCGCCCGAGCAGCCCGGCGCCAAATTGCCTGGCGCGCTCGCCGTAGGTGTCGCGCGCATCGAGGTCGAAGGCCGCGGTCGGCGCGCTGACGATCAGCCCGGCTGCGTCGCCGGCGCGCGAGATCGCGCCGCTCGAGGTGGAGAACAGGGTGTCGCTGAAGCGCTGGCCACCGTCGGTGACGGTCTGGCCGCGGGCGAGGCGGGTGCCGATCAGCTCGACAATCTCGGGGCTCGTCGCGAAAGTGTCGTGGTCGACCCCACCCGAGCCGATCAGCGACAGGTCGAAGACCGCGATCTTGTCGCGCTCGAGCATCGACTTGTAGGGCTCCTTCATCGGGTCGATGTCGCCAAGCCGAGCCTTCGAGCCCCACATGTTGTTGGAGACGGCGAGCGCCTTGTCGGCGCGCGAAACGAAAAGCGTGAAGTTCGGCTTGACCGGTCCCATGTCGGCGATCTGTTCGCGGGCAATATCGATGTCGACATCGGGCGCGGCGAGCAGCACGTTCTTGATCTTGGGCGGAATTCGACCGCCGCGAATCGCCATCTGACGTAGGCTCTCCAGCAGCAGCCAATTGCCCATGGAATGGGCGAGAATCGAGACCTCGCCGACACTCGGGTCCGCGACCAGACCGTTCAACACGTCCTCGAGCTGGTTGCGCGAGTAGGTCGAGCTCTCGCGGTCGTAGCCGTAGGCCAGCACGCTGCCCTTCGAGGGCCAAGTAAACAGCACGGGCACGGCATCGGTGCCGCTGTCGTGGACGATCTGGGCGAAGCGGTAGACCGCGTCCTCGAACTTGTTGTTGAAGCCGTGGACGAAGACCAGCACCTGCTTCTTGGGACTGTGGCGCAGCTGCGCGTGCACCAGCCCCAGCGCGGTGCCGCGATCGATGATCGCCGTATGGCGCGTCACGAAGTTCACCGCCGGGTCGCCGGGCAGCTGCTTGGGCCACTGCACCTCGCCGACCTTGCGCGCCGAATCGGGCGGGATCGACACCTGAATGTCGGCGAAGGCCATGGCATCGGCGCGAAGGCCGTTGAACATCACGCCGGGCGATGCGTCCTTGCTGCGGGTCGTGGCGACCAGCACGTCGACGCTGCTGGTCCCGGGCGCATCGGCCATCACCGGCATGAGGACGCCGTGCGGATGATCGGCGCAGGCGCTGAGCAGAAGCGCGCCGGCGACGATGGGAGCGAGCCGGCGCGAAAGCGTCTGCATGAAGGTTCCGGACCGCGGCAGGCAAACGTCCTGCACGGTCACCATCCTAGAAACCCCTGCTTAACGGAAGAGGAACGGCGGCGGAGACAGAGACCTGCGGCCTCGGCTGTGGCGGTTACGCCACACCGGTTCACGCCGAGCCCAGGCGCTGCTGCCCCTGAACCGCGGTCGGGTTCTGCGGGTCGAACACCAGCGCCCGCTTGTACATCTCGGCCGCCTTGCCGCGGTTGCCCTGCTTTTCGTAGGCGAGCCCAAGCCCAGCCCAGGCGCCGCCGTTCTTGTTGTTGACGTTGAGCGCGGCGTTGAAGTCCTCGATCGCCTTGTCGGATTTGCCGATGGCGATCAGGCTCTCGCCGCGGGCCTGATAGGGGGCGGCCTTGAAGGGGTCGCGGTCGATCGCGTTGTCGAAATTGGTAATCGCCTGGGGCTGGTTGCCCTGACGCTGGTACAGCAGGCCGCGGGCGTGGAAGGCTTGCGCGTCCTCGGGGTTGAGACGGATCGCCTGGTCGAGGTCGGTCATCGCCGGGCCGAGCTGGCCCTGGGTGCGCTCGAGGTTGCCACGCCCGAGGTAAGCCGGCGCGTGATTCGGGTTCGCGGCAATGGCGCGGTTGAAGTCGGCCAGGGCGGCGTCGTTACGGCCGGTCTGGCGATAGGCGAGCGCCCGGTCGGTCAGCGCCGCGGAGCTGTTGGGATCGAGCTGGATGGCGTGGCTGAAGTCGCCGATGGCATTGTCGAACTGGCCGACGCGCGCATAGGCCACGCCGCGCGTGGTCAGCGCCTCGACGCTCTGCGGGTTGCGCTCGACGACGTCGCTCAGCGAAGCGAGGTTGGTCTGTGCCGCCTGCGGCGATTCGTTGGTGATCTCGGCGACGCCGGCGCCGGGCGAGCCGGGCGACCCGTTGAGACCTCCCGAGGCGCCGCAGCCCGAGAGCGCCGCTGTCAGCGCCAGGACGCCCGCGAGCGTCATCACGAGGCGGAGGGTGTCGGGCGGAAGCGCTGCTGTCATTCCCTCGGTCCCTGTCGCGCCCCGAGCCGTCGGGCACGCAAGCATCGCAGGCCATAAGGGCGACCAATCCGGCGAGAATTGGACGCTGGCGAACATGCTTAATCAGGGCTTACCCGAACGCCCTTGCCAAAACGTAAACGGCCGGGCGTCAGCGCGCGCCGGCAACCGGCTTCGGCTTCATCGGCAACAGGCCTTCGCGCTGCAGCTTCTTGCGGGCTAGCTTGCGGGCGCGGCGAACGGCCTCGGCCGCCTCGCGGGCGCGCTTCTCGGAAGGCTTCTCGTAATGACCGCGCAGCTTCATCTCGCGGAAGATGCCCTCGCGCTGCATCTTCTTCTTAAGCGCTTTGAGCGCCTGGTCGACATTGTTGTCACGGACGAGAACTTGCACGCGAGATCCTTCTTCGGCGCGCGGCCGCAGGCCAATGACAAAAGGCCACCGCACGCTTTCCGCGCCGTAGCCAGTAGGCTCGGGTACCAGAGCCGCCTCATACTGTCCAGGGAGCGGCTTCCGGTCTTTCGTTACTGTCACCGGCGCGCAACGGCAAGCAGCGCGGCGAGGCGTTCGGCGGAGGCGAGGTCCTCGGGCGTGTTGACGTTGAGAAACGGATCGATCAGCTCCATCGGCCAGGTCACGGTCGCGAGCGGATGACGCTGCGCGAAGGCGCCGACCTTGCGCAGCCCTTCATTGACGAGGGCGCGGCGCAGATCCGCCCGCAGCGCCACCGACCACAACGCCGCGACGCCGTGGTCGTTATCGCCGGAGCGCGCCCGCACGATTGCGGCGCGGTCCGCCACGCGCCGATCCTCCAGCCGGGCGACGAGGTCGTGCGGCAGGAACGGCGCGTCGCCGGGCACCGTCAGCACGAAGAGCTGCTCGGGATGGTGCGACGCGACGTGGTCGAGACCGGCCAGGACGCCGGCGAGCGGACCGGGCTGACCGGGCAAGGTATCTGGCACGACCTCGCATCCGAGGCTCGCGAAACGCGCCAGGTCGCCGTTGGCGTTGATGACGATCCGGTCGCACTGGGGGCGCAACACCGCCAGCACCCGCTCGAGAATGGAGAAACCGCCGACCGGAAGCGATCCCTTGTCGCCGCCGCCCATGCGGCTGGCGCGGCCTCCGGCGAGGACAATCGCGATCATGACACGCTCAGATTCACGTGAAAGTTCGCTTCGGGCATCAGACATGCTCTCGCAGCATAGGTCACGATTCAGCCTCGACGAGGGTCAACGCCTATGGCGGAATGCGACCAGAATGCCAGGCTCATTCCGACCGCTCGGTCGGCCCTTCAAAGTAACGGCGACCGGAGGACCGCCATAACAAAGCCAAGTAGCAATCTTGCAAATTCTGACTTGCCGTCAATGTGTCGGGTCTTTCACGTAATCGCCGATGTGCTGTTCAAAACGAGGCGCTGGCGTGTCCAGTCTCAAAGATCGGCTCGTCAAGTTCGGGCCGCCTGCACCATCGATGCATCGACGTCAAGCTTTCGCGCCGCGACCAACATCAATACGAGCCGCCGCTCTGCAACGAGACGGGGTACCAATTCTTTGTTCAAGAAAAAGATGATCATCGCGGCCGTGCTGGCGGCATCTGCGATGACGCAGCAGGGCGTCGTGCAGGCCGCCACCTGGAAGATACACCGTCATGCGGCGCGCTATCGCACGGCGCGGCATCCGGCAGGCGGGTCGCGGACCGCTTCGTGGCGCGAGCCCGTCGTCGGCGTCCAGGAAGGCCGCGCCTCGTTCTATTCTGGGGGCGGACGTACCGCCAACGGCGGCGCCGTCGGCGTGGCGACCTGCGCACACCGCTCGCTGCCGTTCGGCACGCGGCTGCTCGTCACCAATCTCGCCAACGCGCGGCAGGCGGTCTTGACCGTCAATGACCGCGGACCTTTCGTGCGCGGCCGGATGCTCGACATATCGCGCGGCGCGGCCGGTATGCTGGGCATGCTGCACGCCGGCGTCTCGACGATTCGCATGCAGGTGATCGGCGGGGCCGGCTAGCCCTCAGGCCTGGAGCGGGTGGGCCGCGTCGCCTTTCGGGGCAGCCGGCCCACGCCGCATCTCGGCGAAGGCTTCGCTCACCAGCCCGTTCGTCGCCGGCTCGATCGCGGCCTGCAGCGCGTTCATGAACTCGCGCTTCCTCAACCCTGTCGCGATCGGCGGCAGGAACTCGATCACAACCGTGCCAGGCCGGCGACGAAACGAGCGGCGCGGCCAGAACACACCGGTGTTGAGCGCCACCGGCGTACAAGGCACTTCCGACTTGGCGCAGAGCGCGGCGACGCCGACCTTGTAGTCGGGCGGCGCGCCGACCGGACGGCGCGTACCCTCGGGGAAGATCACGACCTGCCGGCCGATCCGCAGCTTCTCCTGCACCGCCACCTGCAGCCTGGCGATCGCGCCGCCGCGCTTGGAGCGGTCGAGCTCGATCTGATCGGTCGCCTTGACCCACCAGCCGAAAAACGGCACCGCGCCCAGCTCCATCTTGAGGATGTAGGAGAAATCGTCGAGCACGATGATGAGCGCGAAGGTTTCGAGGAACGACTGGTGCTTGACCGCGAGGATCGACGCGCCCTTGGGCAGCAGGTGGAGATTGCGGAATTCGATCCTGGTGCCACAGATCGCCCGCAGCAGCCACACCGACGATCTCGCCCACATCCGCACAACCGTCATCGTGGCGCGGCGGCCGCTGGCGATCGCTGGCAGGCCGAACACCATCAGGGCGATGAAGGTCGTGTAGAAGGCGACGTTGAACAGCGCCGAACGGGCGGTGATCAGGAAGGTACGCTCATTGCGCGCAAGCTCCGTCTCGCCGTCAGCCTCTCCGGCCGTAGGGGTCGTCATCATGGGCGCTTGTTAGCATTCGCGTGACGGAAGGTCGAACCACGGTGGCGCTGCCGCGGCGGAACTAAGGCTGGCCGTGGCAACGAAGCCGCAAGTCCTACGTGAGAGAGAGGCGGCGCGCCGAACCATCTTTCGGCCCTACCGCCATGATGACACCGACAGGCGATCCGCCCGGGACCCGCGATGACCGATCACAGCCAAGCCGCCGCCCTGCCGATCGACCCCGCGATCCCACGGCGCGGCGACGGGCCCTCGAGGCGCGTGTATCGCTGGACCATGGGTCTGGCCGAGAAGCCCTCCGCCCCGGTGTGGCTCGGCATCATCGCCTTCTGCGAGAGTTCGTTCTTCCCGCTGCCGCCCGACATCATCCTGGTGCCGATGTCGCTGGCGCGGCCGAAGCGCGCCTGGGTCTACGCGCTGATCTGCACCGTCGGCTCGGTACTCGGGGCGCTGCTCGGTTACGCCATCGGCGCCCTGCTCTACGCCTCCGTCGGCCGCTGGCTGATCCATCTCTACGGCTACGACACCAAGATCGAAGCGCTTCGCGTGTTCTTCGCGCATTGGGGCTGGGCCTTCATCCTGGTGAAGGGCCTGACGCCGGTGCCCTTCAAGCTGGTCACGATCTTCTGCGGCCTCGTCGCCTACAACCTGCCGCTGTTCGTGCTGCTCTGCGCGGTCACGCGCGGCGCGCGCTTCTTCGTGCTGGCGGTGCTGCTCACCTTCTTCGGCGAGCCGATCAAGCGGCTGCTCGAACGCTACTTCGGCGCCTTCATGCTGGTACTAGCGCTGACCGTCGTCGCCGGCTTCGTGATCGCCGCGAAGGTGATCTGATGACGACCGTCGCCGACGCCCTGGTCGATGCCGCCGGCGCCCGGCGGACGCGGCTCCGGCCGACGGCGCTGGCTATGGCGGCGCTGGCGCTCGTCGTGCTCACCATCCTCGGCGCCTTCGCGTTCCAGGCCGCGGGCTACCCGCCCTGCGAGCTCTGCCTGAAGGAGCGCCTGCCCTATTACGTCGGCATGGCGCTCGCCGCGGTCACCGTGCTGGCCGCGGCGCGCGGGCCGCGCCCGCTGGCGCTCGCCTGTTTCGCTCTGCTCGCGGCGCTGTTCCTGTTTTCCGCCGCGTTCGGCGCCTGGCACGCAGGCGTCGAATGGGGCGTATGGCCCGGCCCCAGTGACTGCACCGGCGCACCGGAGCGCGCCGCCAGCAGCGCCGACTTCCTGCACCAACTGCAGAGCGTGCGCGTGGTGCGCTGCGACGCTGTCGCCGTCCGCATTCTCGGCCTGTCGCTCGCCGGCTGGAACGCCGTCGTCTCGCTGGCGATCGCCGGGTTGGCGGCCCTCGGCTTGGCTCGAATGGCCGCGTAGGGCGATCCTCCCTCGCTTCGCGCAGGATATTCAGGGCCCGTCGCCGCCGCTGCCGAAGGTGTCGCAGCTCGAGATCTTGCCGGTCTGCAGCCCCTCCTTCAACCAGTGCATGCGCTGCGCGGAAGAGCCGTGGGTGAAGCTGTCGGGCACGACGCGGCCCTGGGCGGCTTCCTGCAGCGTGTCGTCGCCGATGGCCTTGGCGGTCGTCACCGCCTTCTCGACGTCGCCCGGCTGTAGAAAGTGATCCTTCTGGTCGGAATTGGCCGCCCAAACTCCGGCAAAGCAATCGGCTTGCAGCTCGATCTTGACCGAGATGCCGTTGCGCTGCGCACCGGAGGCGCGCTGCTCGGCCGCCTGCTCCTTGGAAAGCGTGCCGAGCTGGTCCTGGACGTGGTGGCCGATCTCGTGGGCGATGACATAGGCGTAGGCGAAGTCGCCGCCGCCGCCGAGCTTTCGCTTCATCTCCGAGAAGAAGGACAAGTCGAGATACACCTTCTTGTCGATCGGGCAGTAGAACGGCCCCATCGCCGCCCGCGCGCCACCGCAGGCCGAGCGCGTCTGGCCGCTGTAGAGCACGAGGTCGACAGGCTTGTACTGGATGCCGGTCTGCGCCGGAAGCACGCGCGACCAGGTGTCCTCGGTCTCGCCGAGGATGGCGGCGACGAACTGGCCCATCTGATCCTTGGGCGTGCCGGCCTGCGTCTGGCGCTGCGGCCGGGTGCCCTGCGACCCGCCGTAGCCCTGCGACTGCTGGTATTGGCCGCCGTTGCGCATGCCGTTGACCTGCTCGGCGCCGTTGATCAGCACCAGCGGGTTGATGCCGAGAAAATAGCCGACGATGCCGAGCACCACGATTGTGCCAAGGCCGAGCCCGCCGGCGCCCGGCGAGAAGCCGCCGCCGCCATCGGCCATGCCGCCGTCGTCGCGGCGGTCCTCGATGTTGTCCGAGCGCCGGAAGTTGTCCCATTCCATGATGTCGGCTCCGGTACGGCTAAGTTCGCGCGCTTCTAGCGCGCCTCGAGCTCTGCCTCCACCATCAGGAGGTCGGCCCAAGCCCGGCGCTTCATCAGCGGCTGGCCGAGGAGGTAGGCCGGCGCGAAGGTGGTCAGCAGCTTCACGGTGGTCGCCTCGCCCTCGTAGGCGAGCCAGCGGCCGCGCAGGCGGCTCACCGGGTCGCGGGTGCCGAGCAGCGGCTGCGCCGCACGCTCGCC
>CAXTQM010000082.1:0-8620 GCA_964246205.1 uncultured Beijerinckiaceae bacterium
CGGTGGCGGCGATGAAGCAGGGTCGCCTGCTCGGCGCCATGCTGCCGGTGGAGTTCGGCGGCGAAGGCGCGAGCCTGGCCGACATCGCGGAGATCTGTTCGGCTCTCGGCCAGCAGTGCTCGTCGGCCGGCATGGTCTACGCGATGCACCAGATCCAGATCTCGAGCCTGATGCTGCACGCGCGATCGAGCGACTGGCACCAGCTGTTCCTCCGCCGCATCGCCGACGAGCAGCTGCTGCTCGCTTCGGCGACGTCGGAAGCCGGCGTCGGCGGCGACCTGCGCACCTCGCTCTGCGCCGTCGAGCGCGACGGCGACGCCTACCGGCTGGAGAAGAACGCCAGCGTCATCTCCTACGGCGCCGAAGCCGATGCGATCCTCGCCACCGCGCGCCGCGAGCCCGCCTCGCCGCCCTCCGACCAGGTGCTGGTCGCGGTGATGAAGGAGCATCGCACGCTGGAGCGCACGTCCGTGTGGGACACCACCGGCATGCGCGGCACCTGCTCGGAAGGCTTCAAGCTCAAGGCGAACGGCCCGGCGACTCACATCCTGCCGCGGCCCTTCGCCGAGATCGCGGCGCGATCGATGCTCGCCACCTCGCACCTGCTCTGGGCGGCGCTGTGGTACGGCATCGCGCTCTCGACCGTGCACAGGGCCCAGGCGTTCGTGCGCGCCGACGCCCGCAAGCGGCCGGGCGAGACGCCGCCGGGCGCGATCCGCGTCGCCGAGGCCGCCAGCCAGTTGCAGATGATGAAGTCGATGACGCGCGACGGGCTCGCCCGCTTCGAGCAGGCGCAGGCTACATCCGACGAACTCACCTCCGTCGGCTTCGCGGTGGCGATGAACAACATCAAGGTGGCGACGAGCCAGACCGCGATCGAGATCGTCAACAAGGCGATGCTCGTGACCGGCATCGCCGGCTTCAGGAACGACACGCCGTTCTCCATCGGGCGGCAGTACCGCGACATCCTCTCGGCGCAGCTGATGATCAACAACGACCGCATCTTCGGCAACACGTCGACGATGCTGCTGGTCCACAAGCTCGACGCCTCTCTCGTCGCCTGAGCCAGACAACAGCGAGTGATCCCCATGTGCATCGTGTGTGGCGCGACCTTCCGCGACAGCCTGTTCGACAAGGGTCTGCTGTTCGACACCGGCGTCGACGGCCTCTACGGTCGCTCCGGGCTGTTCGAGGAGGTGGTGCAGCGCTTCTCCGCTTTGGTCGAGCGCGCCGGCGCGACCGCCCGTCCCGAGACGATCCACTTCCCGCCGGCGATGACGCGGCGCGACCTCGAGAAGAGCGGCTACCTCAAGAACTTTCCCGACATGGCCGGCACCATCCACGCCTTCGCCGGCAAGGACCGCGAGCACGCCCTGCTCGTCGAACGCCTGCACGGCGACCTCGACTGGACCGAACACCAGGCCGTCACCGGCGTCGCGATGACGCCCGCAGCCTGCTACCCGCTGTACCCCGTGGTGGCGCGCCGCGGGCGCCTGCCGGAGCAAGGCGGCACCTACGACGTGACGGGCTGGGTGTTCCGCCACGAGCCGTCGCAGGAGCCGACGCGCATGCTGACGTTTCGGCAGCGCGAGATCGTGCGCATCGGCACGGAGGCGCAGGTCATCGCCTTCCGCTCGGAGTGGCTGGAGAAGGCGCAGGCGATCGCCGAACGGCTCGAGCTGCCCCACGAGGTCGACGTCGCCAACGATCCGTTCTTCGGGCGCGCCGCCCGCATGCTGAAGGCGAGCCAGCGCGACCAGGAGCTGAAGTTCGAGCTTCTGATCCCCGTCAACGACGGCAAGGGGCCGACGGCCTGCGTGAGCTTCAACTATCACCAGGATCATTTCGGCACGGGCTGGGACATCCGCACCCATGACGGCGAGGTCGCCCACACCGCCTGCGTCGGCTTCGGCATGGAGCGCGTGACGCTGGCCTTGTTCAAGCACCATGGTCTCGACGTCGACGCCTGGCCCCGCACCGTGCGCGCCGCGCTCTGGGATTAACGGCGATGCTGGCCAAGGCGCCGATCGCCGTCCTGCCGTCGCTCTCGCCGGCACACCACGCGCCACACGCGCTGCACTCAGGCGCGCGCGACTGGCCCGAGACGAACTGCTACATTGACGTCTGGGTCGAGATCCTCGCCGCGCTGAACGAGGATCCCACCGCGGCGCTGGGCTTCACCGCAGCGCAGGATTTCGAAGGCGACCACTTCACCTTCTCCAAGTTCCCGCTGGAGGACCTCTCCCTGCAGTTCGGGCTGGAGGTGCAGGAACTCGCCCTTTACGACACGCTCGAGGCCCACGTCGTCGAGCAGGCGAGCCGCGGTCGCATGGTCATCGTCGAGGTCGACGGCTTCTTCCTGCCCGACACGCGCGGCACCTCCTACCGTGCCGAGCACACCAAGACGACGATCGCCGTCAATCGCATCGATCCGGCGCGGCGCGAGCTCGACTATTTCCATGGACCCGGCTTCTTCGCGCTGGCGGGCGAAGATTACGACGCCATCCTGCGCGGGCCGGGGCCGCTGCTGCCCTACGCCGAGTTCGTCAAGCTGGAGCGCCGCAAGCGGCTCGACGCGGCGACGTCGCTTCTGATCCTGCGCCGCCACGTCGAACGCCGGCCAAGCTACAACCCCGTCGCCGCCTTCCGCGAGCGCGTTCGCGACCAGGCGGCGGCAGCGGCCGACAAGCCCGAGGGCTTCCTGCACAAATACGCCTTCAACACCGCCCGCCAGCTCGGCATGAACTTCGAGCTGCTCGGCAGTCATCTCGCCTGGCTGAACGGGATGGGCGCCGGCTGGGCCAAGCTGCAGCAATCGGCCGATGCCTGCACGTCCCTCTCGTCGGGCGCCAAGACCTTCCAGTTTCAGCTCGCCCGCGCCGTGGCCCGACGCCGCTTCGACGGCATCGAGGCGCTGGTCGATCCGCTGATCGGGCATTACGAGCGCGTCTTCGAGGGACTGGCGGGGGTCTAGCCCGGCGCTCCTGTCGAAGCGCTCTCCACCCATCACTCCGGCCGGTAGCGATATTCCTCCGGCGCCTTGGGCCAGGGCCGCTCCTTGCGGGGCCGGGGCGGGCGGTACTCAGCGAGCGCCTCGGCGCGCTTGGCGGCGGCGGCGGTCAGCGGCACGGTCCAGGCCGGCGGCGCCTCGGTGGCGCGCAGGCTGATCTCGAGGCCGAGCGTCTCCAGCAGGCGCATGACCAGGCCGAGCTCCACCGTGGGCTTGCCGTGCTCGAGATCGACCAGCCATTCGCGGCCGACCTTGGCCTCCTTGGCCACTTCGAGCTGGCGCAGCTTGAGCTGGCGCCGCCGCGCGCGAACCGCCATCGCGACGTCGAAGGGATACTGGATGAGCATGGTTTGACCTCCCTTTTCGGCCATGTCGGCGTTCGGCCACCACGCGACTCCGCGGCGGGGTCGGGCGCCGACTGCAACGCGATTCCGGCGGGGCCGCTCGCCGAAACCGGTGATTTTCGACGTTGCCGTTCGCCGAAGCCGCGGGGCCGTCCGGCCCCGCCGGAGTTGGCATCGCCAGACGAGAGACCCGCTCGAACGCGATCCGGCTTAAGGTGAAAATACCTACATGGGGAGACCTCGTCAAGTCGCCATGGTTCTTGCATCGTCGGCTGCGCAACTCGAGGGAGCACCCGTTTGCCAGAGACTGTGTCCAGCAACGTCGTCACCATCAAGGGGTCGACCGGCGTCGGCGAGCAGCCGGTGGAGGAGGTGATCGACTATTGCGAAAAGCTGTTGGCCGACGCCCGTTCCGGCGCGCTGCGCGCGGTGGCGACCGCGGAGGTTCGCCAGGGCGGCGCCATCTCCCACGGCTTTGCCTACGGAGCCTACATGATCTGGACGCTCGGAGGGGCGGTGCTGGTGCTGCAGAGCCTGTTCGCGGAGAAGTTCAAGAACGGCTGAACTACCGGCACGGAAGGCGGAACGGTCGCGTCCGAACGCCGTTCGGCGACTTCGGCACTCGCTGGGAAACCAACCATGCCCTTCATCAAGGCCAAGGACGGCACGCAGCTCTTCTACAACGACTGGGGCCAGGGCCGCCCGGTGGTGCTGATCCACGGTTGGCCGCTCGATGCCGACATGTGGGAGTACCAGGCGCCGGCCCTGGCCCATGCGGGCTTCCGCGTCATCGCCTACGACCGCCGCGGGTTCGGTCGCTCCGACCAGCCCTGGACTGGCTACGACTACGACACGATGGCCGGCGATCTCGCCGACATCATGACGGCGCTTTCGCTCGATGATGCCGCGCTGGTGGGCTTCTCCATGGCCGGCGGCGAGATCGCCCGCTACATGTCCAAGCACGGCGGCGCGGGCGTCACCCGCGTGGTGCTGGTCTCCTGCATCACGCCGTTCCTGCTGAAGACCGAGGATCACCCCGACGGCGCGCCCAAGAGCCTGTTCGAAGGCATGGTCGACGGGCTGAAGAAGGATCGGCCGAAGTTCCTGGCGAACTTCTCCAAGGGCTTCTTCGGCGTCGGCATGATCTCATCGCCGGTGTCGAGCGAGCTGATCGAGTGGACCGGTCGGCTCGCCATGATGGCCAGCCCCAAGGCCACGATCGACTGCGTCCGCGCCTTTGGCGAAACCGACCTGCGTGCCGACATGGCGGCCTTCACCGTGCCGACGCTGGTGATCCACGGCGACGCCGACCAGACCGTACCGTTCGAGATCTCCGGCAAAGTCGCGGCGCAGATGATCTCGGGTTCGCAGCTGAAGGTGTACGAGGGCGCGCCGCACGCCGTGCCGTTCACCCATCCCGATCGGCTGAACGAGGATTTGATCGGCTTCCTGAAGGGCTAACTTGGGGCCAGATGGTGGGCGCGACAGGGATTGAACCTGTGACCCCTCCCGTGTGAAGGGAGTGCTCTCCCGCTGAGCTACGCGCCCGACTTTGCCGGAGCGCCTATATCGCGGCGCGTCGTGGCGAAGTCAAACCTCTGGCGCGCTGCGACTGCCGGAGCAATCCTTGACACCCCGCGCCGCGGCCCGTATCCGACACGCCTCGCCGGCCGATGCCGTTCGGGGGAGTAGCTCAGTTGGTTAGAGCGCCGGCCTGTCACGCCGGAGGTCGCGGGTTCGAGTCCCGTCTCTCTCGCCATTGACGTGCGCTCGTCTGCTGAAACCCTTACTTCTTCAGCTTGTAGCCCGTCCGGAAGATCCACCACACCGTGGCGAGGCCGAGCGCGAGGAACACCAGCGTCATGGCGAGGCTCACCCCTATGCTCACATCCGTATTGCCGTAGAAGCTCCAACGGAAGCCGCTGAGCAGGTAGAGTACCGGGTTGACCATCGAGACGTGCCGCCAGAACGGCGGCAGCATGCTCACGGAGTAGAAGCTGCCGCCGAGGAAGGTGAGCGGCGTGATCACCAGCAACGGCACGATCTGCAGCTGCTCGAAGTTCTTGGCCCAAATCCCGATGATGAAGCCGAGCAGGCTGAATGTCACCGAGGTCAGCAGCAGAAAGGCCACCATCCAGACCGGATGGAGGATCGAGTACGACACGAAGAGCCGTGCCGTGACGATGATGATGGCGCCCAGGACGATCGACTTGGTGGCTGCGGCACCGACGTAGCCGCACGCCGCCTCGGCCCAGGACACCGGCGCCGAGAGCAGCTCGAAGATCGTGCCCGACCATTTGGTGAAGTAGATGCCGAAGGCGGCATTCGAGACGCTCTGCGTCAGGATCGACAGCATGGCGAGGCCCGGCACCAGGAAGGCGGCGTAGGGCACGCCGTCGATGGCGTTCATGCGGCTGCCGATCGCCGAGCCGAACACCACGAAGTAAAGCGAGGTGGAGACCACCGGCGCGATGACGCTTTGCGCCACGGTGCGCAGCCAGCGCAGCATCTCGTAGCGGTAGATCGCGTAGAAACCGCGCCAATTCACGATGCGGGCTCCGGCAAGATGTTCTCCGATTTGCCGCGGCCGACGAGGCCAACGAAGATCTCCTCCAGCGTGGTCTGCCGCGTGGCGAGGTCGCGGATCTCGATGCCGGCGGCGGCGAGGCGGTGCATCAGGTCGGCGATGCCGTTCTCCTCGCGGCGGGCGTCGAAGGAATAGGTTAGCCGCCGACCCTCGTCGCCGAGCGCGACGTCGAGGCCGTCGAGCGCGGCCGGCACGGCGGCGAGGGGGTCGCGCAGCTCGACGATGAGGCGCTTGCGGCCGAGCCTCTCGATCAGCGCGGTCTTCTCCTCGACGATGACGAGCTGCCCCTTGTCGATGACGCCGACGCGGTCGGCCATCTCCTCGGCCTCCTCGATGTAATGCGTGGTGAGGATCACGGTAACGCCGTCCTCGCGCAGCCGGCGCACCAGCGCCCACATGTCCCGGCGCAGGTCGACGTCGACGCCGGCGGTGGGCTCGTCGAGGAAGAGGATCGTCGGGTCGTGCGCCAGCGCCTTGGCGATCATCACGCGGCGCTTCATGCCGCCCGAGAGCGCCATGAGGTTGGAGGCGCGCTTGTTCCACAGCGACAGGCTGCGCAGCACCGACTCGACGCGGGCGGGATCGCGCTTCTTGCCGAACAGGCCGCGGGAATAAGCGACGGTCGCCTCGACCGATTCGAAGGCGTCGAGCGTGAGCTCCTGCGGCACGAGGCCGATCAGCGAGCGCGTACGGCGGTAGTCGCGCACCACGTCGGAGCCGTCGACGGTGACGCGGCCGGCGGTGGCGCTGACGATGCCGCAGACGATGGAGATCAGCGTGGTCTTGCCGGCGCCGTTGGGGCCGAGCAGCGCGAAGATCTCGCCCTTGTCGATGGCGAGGTCGACGCCTTGGAGCGCCTGGAAGCCGGACTTGTAGGTCTTGGTGAGGCCCTGGACGTCGATGATGGCGGTCAAGTCGCGCTACAATCCTATCCGCTTGTCGGCCGGCAGCAGCGCGTCGTCGATCTCGCGGGCGCGCGCCGCGGCGGGACGCGTGGCGAGGCGCTTCCAGTAGGCCTCGAAGGTCGGGCGCTTCTCGATCGAGCCGAACGTCATGCCCCAGCCGATCTGCGCGCCGACCACCACGTCGGCGGCGGTGAAGGCATCGCCGGCGATGTACTCGCGTCCGGCCAAAGTTGTCTCCAGCGTGCGCAGCACGTCGTCCATCGAGCCGTAGCCGGCCATGCCGCGGCGCTCCGGCGGCACCTCGACCTTCAGCATCGTGTTGGTGGCGGCGGCCTCTGTCGGGCCGGCGCCGAAGAACAGCCAGCGGTAGTAGGCGCCGCGCTCACCGGTCGGCGGGGCCAATCCGGCCTGCGGGAAGGCGTCGGCGAGGTAGGCGCAGATCGCCGCGCCCTCGGTCACCACCACCTCGCCGTGGCGCAGCGCCGGCACCTTGCCCATCGGGTTGATCGCCAGGAATTCGGGCGCCTTCATCGTCGTGCCGTAGTCGAGCATCTCGACCGCGTAGGGTTGGCCGACCTCCTCGAGCATCCAGCGCGCGATGCGGCCGCGCGACATCGGATGGGAATAGAGGACGAGCTCGTCGGCCATTGCGCACTCCTTGGTGGCGCCTTTTACCCCAGCCTCCGATCAAAGCCACCTACTGCGAGCTTGGCATTTCGCGCACAGCCGTCATTCTGAGGCGGGTTGGCCCGGGGGGAACGACGTGGCGCTACGATGGGGTCTTCGCCTGCTGGTCTTCCTCGCCGTCGGCTATGTCGTGGCGCTGATCGTGCTCGTCGTCTGGCAGCGCAAGATGATGTATTTCCCCGCGCCGTCGAGAGGCACGGCCCATGCGATGGGGATGCCGGGTGCGGAGACGCTGCTGCTGCCGACCTCCGACGGGCAGACCATCGTCGCCTGGTACCAGCCGCCGCAGCCCGGGCATCTCGTCTATCTCTACTATCACGGCAACGGCGGCACGCTGGCCGATCGCGCCGACCTGTTCGGCAGGATGGTCGCCGACGGCTCGGGCCTGCTCGCGATCGACTATCGCGGCTACGGCGGGTCCACCGGATCACCGACGGAGACGGGGCTGCTGATCGACGGCGAGACCGCCTTCGCCAAGGTCACGGCCGAAGGCGCGACGCCCTCGCGCCTGGTGATCGTCGGCGAGTCGATCGGCAGCGCAGTGGCGATCGCGGTGGCCGCCAAGCACCCGGTGCATGCGCTGGTGCTCGACAGCGCCTTCTCCTCGGCGGCCGACGTGGCGGCGGACGAATACCCGATGTTTCCCGTGCGCTTGCTGATGATGGACACTTACATGTCGTGGCAACGGATCGGGGCGGTGAGCGCGCCGAAGCTGTTCCTGCAGGGCGCCACCGACGTCGTGATCCCGCTGTCTTCGGCCCGCAAGCTCTACGACCACGCCCCAGAGCCCAAGACCTTCATCCTGCTGCCGAGCCTCGGCCACGTCGTGCTGCTGGCACCCGGCGTCTTGGAGAAGGTGAAGGATTGGCTGGCGGCGCTGCCGCAGGGTTGAACGCCAGAGCCGAAGCCGGCCCTTGTTATAGCTCGCGGAGGAGGCAGCAGACCTCCCGCCGAACGCGGCTCTACACGTCCCGCTCGCCGGCCAGCACCATGTCGTCGCGATGGATCAGCTCGGCCCGGCCGGGCGCGCCGAGCACCGCCTCGATCTCGCCCGAGCGGCGGCCGACGATCAGCTCGGCCTTGTCGG
>CAXTQM010000083.1:0-8595 GCA_964246205.1 uncultured Beijerinckiaceae bacterium
TGCTTGGCGCCGGCGTGGCGCTGCCGGGCGTCACGGGCGCAGGGGAGCCGCCTTTGCGCTGCTGCTCGATCGCCCGGACCTGATCGAGCACGCTGCCCTTGCCCGGCGGCGGCACGTTTGGCGCCGGCTCGGCCGGACCCGCCGGCACGTTGAAGTCGAGGCGGTTCTGATGGCCGTAGCGCGCGATGAGAGTCAGCCCCAAGCTGGTCAGGAAGAACAGGGCGGCGAGGATCGCGGTGGCCCGCGTCAGAATGTTGGCTTGGCCCCTCCCTGTCATGAAGCCGCCGCCACCGCCGACGCCGAGCGCGCCGCCCTCGGAGCGCTGCAGCAGCACCACCACCACCAGCGCGACGACGATGAGGAGGTGGACGACGATGAGGATGGTCTGCATGACGAGCGGGGGGTCCGGAAGCGACGCGCGAGAACCGTGGCCCGGCGGACGCGCGAAGCCGGCGTTCTAGGCGAACGGAACCCTTTCCGCAACGCGTGTGGCCGCCCGGTTCTTGCGGGGGCAAGCCCGCCATGCTCCCACGGGCTCGACCCTTCGCCGGAGGCCGGCTGGGACGTGTCGAGGAGCTGTCATGAAGACCGCGGTTCGTTTCGCTCTCGTCCTGGGTCTGGGCTTCGCCGCCTTCGCCGGGCCGGCCCCGATGATGTCCGCGATGGCTCAGAAGATGCCGTCGCCCTCTCACATGGCCTTCGTTCTTCTCGAGTTCGACGTCAAGGATGCGGCCGCCTTCAAGGAGCTCGCGCCCAAGGTCCGTGCCACGCTGAAGGACTACAAGGGCGAGTTCGTGATGCGCGAGAAGGTCGACTCGCTGTTCGGCGGCAAGGCGTCGAACCTTTCCGTCATCAGCTTCCCGACCGTCGAAGATGCCAAGAAGTGGCTGGACTCGCCCGAAATCGCCAAGCTGAAGCCCGAGCGCGACAAGATCGCCGACGTGCGCACCTACCTCGTCGAGAAGATGGACTGAGGCTTCAAGCCGGCACGCCGCCGCGGCCGACCGGCTCGTAGAATTCTTTTCTCGAAATGAACCTCCCTGCCCTGTCGACGCGTGCACGGGAGCGTTCCCTGCCCCGTTGACGCCCGATCGCTTTTGATCGCCAATGCGCGGGTGCCGAGCCCGAACTGCGTCGACTGAAGTTGCGCCGTGCTGCCAGCCGAGGCGAGACGATGACCACCGGCGAGAGACTGCAGGACGACAGCCTCTACGAGCGCGACTACTATACCTGGACACAGCGCCAGGCGGCAATGATCCGCGAGGGACGCCTCCACGACGCCGACCTCGCCAACATCGCCGAGGAAATCGAATCGCTGGGTCGCTCCCAAATCGCCGAACTCCGGTCCCGTTACACGGTCCTCTGCCTCCATCTCCTGAAGAAGATCGTGCAGCCGGAGCGGGATGGCCGAAGCTGGACGACCACGATCGTCGGGCAGCGACTGGAGATTGGCGACCACCTTGATGAAAACCCGGGACTTGCCGCGCAGCGTGCCGAGCTGTTCGCAAAAGCCTATCGCACCGCGCGCAAAGTGGCTGCATCGGAGACCGGCCTAGAGCTTCGCCTTTTTCCAGAGGTGCCGCCGTTTACCATCGAGCAGGCCGAGGACGAAGAGTTCTGGCCGACGCCGGTCGCGGTCGGCGAGTAGACAAGCGTCACAGCGGAATGTTCCCGTGCTTCTTCCACGGGTTCTCCAGCGTCTTGCCGCGCAGCATCGCCAGCCCGCGCGCCACGCGTCGCCGGGTCGTGCGCGGCAGGATCACCTCGTCGACGTAGCCGCGCTCGGCGGCGACGAACGGCGAGAGGAAGCGCTCCTCGTATTCCGCGGTGCGCGCGGCGATCTTGTCGGCGTCGCCGACGTCGGCACGGAAGATGATCTCGACCGCGCCCTTGGCGCCCATGACGGCGATCTGCGCGGTCGGCCAGGCGTAGTTCAGGTCGCCGCGCAGGTGCTTGGAGGCCATCACGTCGTAGGCGCCGCCGAAGGCCTTGCGCGTGATGATCGTCACCTTGGGCACGGTGGCCTCGCCGTAGGCGTAGAGCAGCTTGGCGCCGTGCTTGATCAGCCCGCCGTATTCCTGCGCGACGCCGGGCAGGAAGCCCGGCACGTCGACGAAGGTGACGATGGGAATCTCGAAGCAGTCGCAGAAGCGCACGAAGCGCGCCGCCTTGCGCGAGGCGTCGCTGTCCAGCACGCCGGCCAGCACCGCCGGCTGGTTGGCGACGAAGCCCACCGTGCGGCCCTCGACTCTGCCGAAGCCCACGACGATGTTCTTGGCGAAGGCCTCCTGAATCTCGAAGAAGTCGCCGTCGTCGGCGCTCTTCACGATCAGCTCCTTGATGTCGTAGGGCGTATTGGGGTTGTCCGGCACCAGCGTGTCGAGCGAGGCATCGTCCGCCTCCGCCGGCTCGGCCGGCCAGTGCGGCGCCGGCGCGACGTTGGAGGCCGGCAGGAAATCGACCAGCCGGCGCATCTGCAGCAGTGCCTCGAGGTCGTTGGCATAGGCCTTGTCCGCGACCGCCGACTTCACCGTGTGGACCGAGGCGCCGCCGAGCTCCTCCGCCGTCACCGTCTCGTTGGTGACGGTCTTCACCACGTCGGGGCCGGTCACGAACATGTAGCTCGTGCCGCGCACCATGAAGATGAAGTCGGTCATCGCCGGCGAGTAGACGTCGCCGCCGGCGCAGGGGCCCATGATGACCGAGATCTGCGGGATGACGCCCGAGGCCAGCACGTTGCGCTGGAACACCTCGGCATAGCCGCCCAGCGCCGCCACGCCCTCCTGGATGCGGGCGCCGCCGGCGTCGAACAGGCCGATGATCGGCGCGCGGTTGCGCAGCGCCATGTCCTGCACCTTCATGATCTTCTGGGCATGCGCCTCCGACAGCGAGCCGCCGAACACGGTGAAGTCCTTGGAGAAGACGAAGACCGGCCGCCCGGAGATCGTGCCGTAGCCGGTGACGACGCCGTCACCGGGGATCTTTTGGGTAGCCATGCCGAAATCAGTGATGCGGTGCGTGACGAAGGTGTCGAGCTCCTCAAACGAGCCCTCGTCCAGCAGCAGCTCGATACGCTCGCGCGCCGTGAGCTTGCCCTTCTCGTGCTGCGCCGCCACGCGGCGCGCACCGCCGCCGGCAAGGGCCTCGGCGCGGCGGGCGGCGAGGGACTCGAGCATGCTGTCCAAAGGGCGGCTCCCATAGAGTGGCGCGGCCCTAGCATGGCTCCGGCTATGGCGGAACCGCTCGGGCGACTGTAGACAAAGTTCGGTTCAGCCAGTCAGCGAAGACAGCGGGAGCGTCCGTACATGACGAACATGAAGTCGGAAGCCGCCGAATTCGCCGAGTTCCAGCCGTTCGCCGACAAGGACGGGCCGCTGCGTGACGACATCCGGCTGCTCGGCGCGATCCTCGGCGACACCATCCGCGACCAGGAGGGCGAGGCGATCTTCGCCATCGTCGAGGAGATCCGGCAGACCTCCGTGCGCTTCCACAAAAGCCGCGATCCCAAGGACGGTGCCCGGCTGACCGAGATCCTGAGCAAGCTTTCGCCCGGCGAGGCGGCGCTGGTGGTGCGCTCGTTCTCCTACTTCTCGCACCTCGCCAACATCGCCGAGGACGCCCACCACCGCCGCCGCACACGGGCGCACGCCATCGCCGGCTCGCGCCCGCGCATCGGCACGACCAAGCGCGCGCTCGACGACGCCAAGGAGGCGGGCATCACCCGCGACGAGCTGCAGAGCTTCTTTCAGGGTGCCTTCATCTCGCCGGTGCTGACGGCGCACCCGACGGAGGTGCGCCGCCGCTCGACGCAGGACTGGGAGCTCGCCGTCGCCCGCCGGCTCGAATTCTACAACGACCGCGACCTCACCGCCGACGAGCGCGAGCAGATTCGCCAGACGCTGTGCGAGGCGGTGCTGTCGCTGTGGCAGACCAGCCTGCTGCGCCGGCGCAAGCTGACCGTGATCGACGAGGTCGACAACGGCCTGACCTACTACAATTATTCCATGCTGTTCGAGCTGCCCAACCTCTACACTCAGCTCGAGGCGGAAGTCGCCGCCTTCGACCCCGCCGCACCAGCCCAGCCGATCCCGTCCTTCCTGCGCATGGGCAGCTGGATCGGCGGCGACCGCGACGGCAATCCCTTCGTCAAGGCCGACGTGCTCGCCGAGACGGCGAAGATGCACGGCACCAAGATCATGAAGCATTACGGCGACGAGCTGACCCAGCTGCGCCGCGAGCTGACGCTGTCGGAAAACATCATCAGGATCTCGCCCGAGCTGAAGCGCCTCGCCGACATCGGCGACGACGGCCGCGAGCAGCAGCAGAACGAGCCCTACCGCCGGGCGCTGAACGGCATCATGCAGCGCGTGCGCGCCACGCTCGACGCCTTCGAGGACAAGCCGGCCTCGAACCGGCAGCGCTACGCCCTGCCCGCCGACTTCAAGGCCAACCTCGAGATCATCCGCGCCTCGCTCTGCGACAACGGCGCGGCGATCCTCACCCGCGGCCGGCTGCAGCGGCTGCTGCGCGCCATCGACTGCTTCGGCTTCCACTTGGCCTCGATCGACCTGCGCCAGAACTCCGCCGTGCACGAACGCACCGTGGCCGAACTGATCGAGGCGGTGCTGCCCGGCACCGACTACCTCGCGCAAGACGAGGCCGGCCGCGTCGCCATTCTCGAGCGCGAGCTGGATTCGCCGCGGCTGCTGACCTCGCCCTTCCTCGACTATTCCGAGGAGACGCAAACCGAGCTGTCCGTGTTCCGAATGGCGGTGGAGGCGCAGGCCCGCTACGGCCACAAGATCATCCATACCGCGATCATCTCGATGGCAGAATCGGTGTCCGACCTGCTGGAGCTTGCCGTGCTCTGCAAGGAGGTCGGGCTGATCGACCGCGAGATGCGCGCGCGGGTGAACCTCGTGCCGCTTTTCGAGACGATCGACGACCTGCGCGCCTGCGCCGGCATCATGACGGAGGTGTTCGAGAACAAGCACCTCAGCCGCATCATCGCCTCGCGCGGCAAGGTGCAGGAGGTGATGCTCGGCTACTCGGATTCCAACAAGGACGGCGGCTTCGTCACGTCCGGCTGGGAGCTCTACAAGGCCGAGATCATGCTGGTCGAGGTGTTCAAAGAGGCGGGCATCGGCATCCGCCTGTTCCACGGCCGCGGCGGCTCGGTCGGGCGCGGCGGCGGCCCGTCCTACGACGCCATCCTGGCGCAGCCGCCCGGCGCGGTGGCCGGACAGATCCGCATCACCGAGCAGGGCGAGATCATTTCGTCGAAATACGCTAACGCGGCAAGCTGCCGGCGCAACCTCAACATCCTCGTCGCCGCCACGCTCGAGGCGACGCTGGTCGACGTCAAGAAGGGTCCGGCAGCGATCGAATTCCGCGACGAGATGGACCTGCTGTCGGGCTACGCCTTCGCCGCCTACCGCGGCCTGGTCTACGAGACGCCGGGCTTCACCGACTTCTTCTGGGGCTCGACGGTGATCAACGAGATCGCCACGCTGAACCTCGGCAGCCGCCCGGCCTCGCGCAAGAAGACCCGCGCCATCGAGGACCTGCGCGCCATCCCATGGGTGTTCTCCTGGGCGCAATGCCGCGTCATGCTGCCGGGCTGGTACGGCTTCGGTTCGGCCGTCGAGGAGCGGCTGAAGAACGGCGGCGACGTCCTGCTGCTGCAGACGATGTACCGGGAATGGCCGTTCTTTCGCACCCAGCTTTCCAACATGGACATGGTGCTGGCGAAGTCCTCGCTTGCTGTGGCCTCGCGCTACGCCGACCTCGTCGAGGACGAGGCGCTGCGCAGCCGCATCTTCGAGGCGATCTCCAAGGAGCATGCGCTGACGATCCGCCACCTGTCGCGGATCATGGACCAGAACCGCCTTCTCGAGACCAATCCGCTGCTTGAGCGCTCGATCAACAACCGCTTTCCCTACCTCGATCCGATGAACCACGTGCAGGTCGAACTCTTGAAGATGCTGCGTGCCGACCCGCAGGCCGAGGAGGTGCGCGGGGGCGTGCACCTCTCGATCAACGGCGTCGCCGCGGGCCTGCGCAACAGCGGCTGAGACGCAGGGACGCCATGACCGATCAGCCCGCCGCCAAATTCGCCACTCTGGCGGTCCACGCCGGCGCCCAGCCCGACCCGCACACCAAGGCACGGGTGACGCCGATCTACCAGACGTCCAGCTTCGTCTTCGACGACGTCGACCACGCCGCCTCGCTGTTCGGGCTGCAGGCCTTCGGCAACATCTATTCGCGCATCACCAACCCGACCAATGCCGTGCTGGAGGAGCGCGTCGCCGCGCTGGAAGGCGGCAGCGCCGCCCTGGCGGTGGCCTCGGGCCACGCCGCGCAGGTCATCGCCTTCAGCGCGCTGATGCAGCCCGGCGACGAGTTCGTCGCCTCGCGCCGGCTGTACGGCGGCTCGATCAACCAGTTCAACCACGCCTTCAAGAACTTCGGCTGGCACGTGAAATGGGCCGACCCGGACAAGCCCGAGAGCTTCGTCGAGGCGCTCAGCGACAAGACCAAGGCGATCTTCTGCGAGTCGATCGCCAATCCCGGCGGCACCGTCACCGATCTCGAAGCCATCGCGCGGGTGGCGCAGCGCGCCCGGGTGCCGCTCATCGTCGACAATACGCTGGCCACGCCCTACCTCGTGCGGCCCTTCGAGCACGGCGCCGACATCGTCGTGCATTCCGCCACCAAGTTCCTGGGCGGCCACGGCAACTCGATCGGCGGGCTGGTGGTCGACGGCGGCACCTTCGACTGGGCCGGCGACGAGCGCTATCCCGCGCTGTCCAGGCCCAGCCCGAGCTACGGCGGCATGGTGCTGGCCGACACCTTTGGCAATTTCGCCTTTGCCATCGCCTGCCGGGTGCTCGGCCTGCGCGACCTCGGGCCGGCGCTGTCCCCCTTCAACGCCTTCATGATCCTGACCGGGATCGAGACGCTGCCGCTGCGCATGCAGCGCCATTGCGAGAACGCGCTGGCGGTAGCCGAGCACCTCTTGCGCCACGAGGCAGTGAGCTGGGTGCGCTACGCCGGGCTTCCCGGCGATGCCGGCCACGTCCTGGCCAAGCGCTATTGTCCGCGCGGCACCGGCGCGGTGTTCACCTTCGGCCTGACCGGCGGCTACGAGGCCGGCGTCAAGCTGGTGAAGGGGCTGAAGCTGTTCTCCCACCTCGCCAACGTCGGCGACACCCGCTCGCTGGTCATCCATCCCGCCTCGACCACGCACCGCCAGCTGGAGGAAGGCGAGCGCGTCGCCGCCGGCGCCGGCCCCGACGTGGTGCGCCTCTCGATCGGCATCGAGGACAAGGACGACATCATCGCCGACCTGGATCAGGCCTTGGCGGGGTAAGGCTTCGAAAGCGCTCCATTACCAATGGAGCTCTTTAGGCAGGCGACTTTCAGCGAATCTGTCGGACGTGAACCAATGTCGATACGCCGACCGATGGCGTCAAAGAAGCCAACCTGAGTTCAACAGCGTTATATCCAAGCCTTTCTGACGATGTGCAGATCGGGTGCCGCGCCGCTGCATGAGCCGACGCGAGGCGCGTCACGACTCCTCCGGCCGCGTCGGCTCTCGCCCGGCATCGGAGGGCCGCGAACCGTCGGCTGAGTAGTAGTAGCGCTGGCCAGTGAGCAGCTGGGCGAAGGCGTCGATGGCGGCGATCACCATGGAGGCGCCGTGGTAGGCCGGACCCATCGGCTTGACCGTGCGCAGAACGTCGATCATCGCGTCGCGGCAGAAACCCATCGCCCGCATGGCGGCGGCGGGATCCGCCGGCCAATTTGATCGTCCCGTCCGACGCGCCATGCACCACTTCGCTCCCGTCCTCGAGCCGACACCACGGCGGACGCACCCACGATCGCACGATCGGCGAGACGCCGCCGGGGCGCTGACCAAAAACACAGCGTTCATCTTATGTTCCGCTCGCTTGGACGGCGCAAGTGGCGGCGCGGATCATGGCCGACCTGGCAACTCCGCATGACCGGCGCCGCAATGAAATTGCCGTAGCGATGCGGGCGTGTCCCGCCATTCGGAGCGCGATGCGCTCCGGCGAGTCAAGCCACGCGATCGCGCCGGTCCGCCGTCTCAGCACGGCGTCGCCGAGGTGGTCGACGAAGGTCATCGCTGCACCACGACGGTGCCGTGCATGCCGGCCTCGTAGTGGCCGGGGATCAAGCAGGCGAACTCGTACGTGCCGGCTTTGGAGAAATGCCACAGGATGGTGGCGGTCTGGCCGGGCGCGAGCGTCTTGCCATTGGGATCGTCGTGCTCCATCGCCGGATGCATGCGCATCATGGCGTCATGGGCGGCGTTGTGGGCCGCGGTGTCGAGCATGAACTCGTGGCGGCTCTTGCCGTCGTTGACGATGGTGAAGCGAACCTGCTCGCCTTTCTTCATGACGAGCCTGTCGGGCGAGAAGCTCATCTTGCCGGGCGCCTCGGCCATGCGGATCGTCACCGCCCGCGCCGGGCCGCCTGCGGCACCCGGCTCGCCTGCGGCGAAGCCCTTATGAGCCTCGTGGGCGACGAGCGCATCAGGCAGGAGCAGAGCGAGCGGGAGGCCGGCGCAGG
>CAXTQM010000084.1:0-8579 GCA_964246205.1 uncultured Beijerinckiaceae bacterium
CCGCCCCGCCGCCCCGCCGACCCTCGCCGAGCACGGGGCCCGGCGCTTCGGCGCGCCCGCCGCCGGCGCGATGACGCTGGCGGCGATCCTCGTCTTCGGCGCCGTCCGCCTTGCGGCGGTGCCCCCGGCCGACCTGCCCAACGTCACCATCCGTCTCGTCCAGCCCGGCCTGCGCCCCGACGAGGCGTTCAGCTACGAGAACAAGGACGCGATCGTCGATGACTACGTCGCGCTGTCGCGCCGCGACGACGCGGCCCGGCACGTCGCGCTCGCCGACGTCACCATGCTGGTGTGGCCGGAATCGGCCTTCCCGTTCATCCTGACGCGCGAGCCCGAGGAGCTCGCCAAGATCGCGGCGTTGCTGCCGGCGAAAACCACACTGGTGACCGGCGCGGCGCGCGAGGTGGACCTGCGGACCCGACCCGGAGAGGCGGCGAACAGCGACTACTACAACGCCATCCTGGTGATCGCGCGCGGCGGCCGCATTCTCGATATCTACGACAAGGTCCACCTCGTGCCGTTCGGCGAATACCTGCCATTCGGCGACGTGCTGCGGCATCTCGGCTTGCGCAACTTCGTACCGGTGCCGGGCGGGTTCGAGCCGGGCACGGTGCGGAAGCCGCTGCTGATCCCCGGCCTGCCGGCCGCCTCGCCGCTCATCTGCTACGAGGCGATCTTTCCAGGTCAGGTCCTGACGAGCGGCGCCGGCCCGCGTCCGAAGTTCCTGCTCAACATCACCAACGACGGCTGGTTCGGCGTCACCAGCGGGCCTTGGCAGCACCTCGCCCAAGTCCGGCTACGGGCGATAGAGGAAGGGCTGCCGATGGTGCGGGGCGCCGCGACGGGCATCTCCGCCTTCGTCGATCCCTATGGACGCATTGCCGGATCTCTGCCGCTCGGCGAGGCGGGCATTCTCGACGGCGGCCTGCCGGGAGCGCTGCCGCCGCCCGTCTTCGCGCGCGCCCCTGACATGATCGTGGCGGTTGCCGGCGCTACCCTGATGATTCTGATCGTTCTTCGTCTTCGATCTTCGAAACGCATCCTACTTTAGACTTTTTTTTGCCCCAATTTCATTCTGAATCGGAAACGTCCTCATTCATTGTATTCGGTAAACAGCTGCAGGCGAGATGCGAGAGAGCCCCTTTGATCGAAAGCCTGGCATTGTGAAGAAAGTCCCGAACCCGATCGACCGGCACGTCGGTTCCCGCGTCCGGATGCGTCGTGTGCTCCTGGGTATGAGCCAGGAAAAGCTCGGAGAGGCGCTCAGCCTGACTTTCCAGCAGGTGCAGAAATACGAGAAGGGCACCAACCGGATCGGAGCGAGCCGGCTCCAGCAAATCTCGAAGACCCTCAACGTTCCGCCCGCCTATTTCTTCGACGGCGCGCCCTCCTTCGAGGATGGTGTCGAGACCAACCCGTTGCATTCCGCGGCGGCGGAAGCCGGATCGGCCTACGTGGTCGATTTCCTCTCGACCACCGAGGGCCTGCACCTCAACCGCGCCTTCGCGCGCATCGCCGACTCGAAGGTGCGCAAGAAGATCGTCGATCTTGTCGCGGCGCTCGCCGGCGACGACGAGGTGCCGCCGCCCTCGGTCTCGTGAGCTGACGAGCCGAGGCGAAGGCGACCGCGATATCCGTCAAAGGATGATGTCGTTCGACTATCAAATCCGCCGAGTTTCGGACTAGACAAGCTTCGTCGAGATCGGCGTCACGACCGGCTCGACAGGAGGTTTCTTGCCAACGCCCGACGATGCCGCTCTTCAGGCTCTGCTCCTCGCCGTCGCGGCGCAGGATCACGGGGCGTTCCGCAAGCTCTACGATGCGTCTTCACCGAAACTTTTCGGGACAGTTCTTCGTATCGTGAGGAACAGACCGGCAGCCGAGGAGGTGCTGCAGGACGTGTTCCTGCGCATCTGGCAGAATGCGTCCAGCTATTCTCCCGAGATGGCACCAGCCGGTGTGTGGATGAACTCGATCGCGCGCAACCGATCTATCGACGTGCTGCGTCAGCGTGGCTACGTGCAGTTATCGGGTGGGGACGACACGTCGGACTGGTTCGAGCGGTTGGCGGAAGACAGGGATCGCGAGGGGGACATGATAAACAACGCGTCCCTCCGGCGGTGCCTCGGGGGCATCGACCCCCAGGCGCGGACCTGCGTGCTGCTCGCCTATTATGAAGGCTTTTCCCGCGAGGAGCTGGCGCAGCGGTTTGATTGCCCGGTGAACACGATCAAGACTTGGCTGCACCGTTCGCTCGGCGTGTTGCGGGCGTGTCTCGACGGACCGTCGACATGACCGAATTGGACGATGCCGGCGGTCTCGACGAGATCGCGGCAGAGTACGTCATCGGGACGCTTGACGCGGCCGAACGGACGGAATTCGCGGCACGTCTGTCTACCGACGAAGCCGTCCGACGTGCAGTGGCGGCGTGGGAACGGCGGCTCGCGCCGCTCGGCCGAAGCGTGGGCGAGGTGCAACCGCCGGCCGAACTCTGGATGCGGGTCGAGCGCGCGCTCGGTGATAACCGCGCGCGCAGGCTTCGCGTCGTCGAGGGTGGCGGCGCCAGGATCGACGCGGCTCAGGTGCTGCGCTCGCGCGACAGGTGGCGTCTGCTCGCCCTGTCGGCAGCCGGCATCGCCGCGGCGCTCGCCGCTTTCGTCGTGGTGCGTGCGATAGACCTGCCGCGACCGCTCGAGACGGCCGCAACCTACGTCGCCGCCGTCAATCGGGGCGGCGACAAGCCCGCCCTGATCGTCACCGTCGACCTCAAGACACGCCAGGTCCTGGTGCGACCGGTCGCGGCGCAGACGCCGGCCGGCCACAGCCTGCAGCTCTGGTATATTGGAGGCGGTAGGGCGCCGCGCTCGATGGGCCTGGTGAGCGATGCCGTCGAGAAGGTGGCAATCCCATCGGGAGCCTCCGCCGACGGCGACGCGACCTTCGCCGTTTCCATCGAACCGCAGGGCGGCTCCACGACCGGCGGTCCGAGCGGCGCGGTCCTGTACTCCGGGCAGCTCGTCAAGCAATAGCCTCCGCCTTGCCGCCGCCGCCCCGACGGGCGATGCTCCGGGGTGATTCCGGGCGCGCCCGGGTGCACCGGAGTGCCGCTTGCCCGCCTTGCCCGAACGCAGCCTACTCGATCGCGCCGAAGCCGGCGTGCCGCAACGTGGCACACCCGCCACCAACGTCCTCGAACTCACAGTCGGCGAACTCTCGGGTGCGCTCAAGCGCACCATCGAGGATCGCTTCGGCTTCGTGCGCGTGCGCGGCGAAATCTCGAACTACCGCGGCCCGCATTCGTCGGGCCATGCCTATTTTTGCCTGAAGGACGAGACCGCCCGGATCGACGCCGTGGTCTGGCGCACCAGCTTCGCACGCCTGAAGGTCAAACCGCAGGAAGGCCTCGAAGTGATCGCCACCGGGCGGGTCACTACCTTTCCCGGCAAGTCGTCCTACCAGATCGTGATCGAGGCGATCGAACCGGCCGGCATCGGTGCGCTGATGGCGCTGCTGGACCAGCGCCGCAAGACTTTGGCCGCCGAAGGGTTGTTCGATGCGGTGCGCAAGCGTGCGATCCCCTACCTGCCACGCTGCATCGGCGTGGTGACCTCGCCGACGGGCGCCGTGATCCGCGACATCCTGCACCGCATCTCGGACAGGTTTCCGCGCGACGTGCTGGTCTGGCCGGTGCGCGTCCAGGGCGAGAGCGCGGCGGCGGAGATCGCCGCGGCGATCGCCGGCTTCGACGCGCTGCGCGGCGAAGGACGCCTGACGCGGCCCGACGTGCTCATCGTGGCGCGGGGCGGCGGCTCGCTCGAGGACCTCTGGGCCTTCAACGAGGAGGTCGTGGTGCGCGCCGCGGCGGCCTGCACCATCCCGCTGATCTCCGCCGTCGGGCACGAGACCGATACGACGCTGATCGACCAGGTCGCCGACCTGCGCGCGCCGACGCCCTCGGGCGCGGCCGAAAAGGCGGTGCCGGTGCGCATTGAGCTGGTGTCGGCGTTGGGCGACGTTGCCCGCCGCCATCGCGACGCCGTCGCGCGGCACGTCGCGCGCGTCCGCGGCGACCTCAGGGCGCTCGCGAGAGCTCTGCCCACAGCCGAGACGGTAACCATGGCGCCGCGCCAGCGGCTCGACCGTGCCGACGAACGCTTCGCGGCGGCTGTCGCCGCCGGGTTCGACAGGCGGCATCTCGACTTGTCACGCCAGGCTGCCCGGCTCGCCCGACAAACCCCGCATGCCCGCCTAGCGCAGACGACGCAGCGCCTGACCAGTCTGGAGCAGCGGCTGGTCGTCGCCATCGACCGCGCCGGCGAACGGCGCGAACGCAAGCTCGCCGGCGACGCGCAGCGGCTGGCGAGCGTCGGCGGCAATCTTGTACGGGAATGCGCGCGGCAGGCGGGACGCGTCTCAAGCGCCGACGCGGCGCTGCAACGAACCGTCGCGACGGCGCTGAGGACACGCGGCGAACGGCTGCTACGTTTCGACCAGATGCTGAACAGCCTCGGCTACCGACAGGTGCTGGCTCGCGGTTTCGCCCTGGTGCGCGATGCGAATGGTCACCCGGTGCACGGGCTACGCGACATGCCAACCAATACGGCGATGCTCGACATCGAATTCGCGGACGGCCATATGGAAGTCGCGACGGTAGGCTCGGGCTCGGTGCGTCGCGCCAGACCCAAGGTCAAGCTCGACCAGGGGTCATTGTTCTAGCTGCGGGATGCAATGAACCGTTTCGAACGCCGGCCGGTCGCCGCGACCGAGGCGACCCTCGAATACCTCGACGGCGACTTCAAGGTCGTGACACCCGGCGCCTACGTCCGCTGCGCCGTGACCGACGAGCCGATCTCGGTCGAGGACCTGCGCTACTGGAACGTCGACCTGCAGGAGCCCTACAGCGGCCCGGCGGCAAAGCTGGCGCGCCTGGGCGCGGCTCGGCGGGACAGCTAGCGCGGCGCGCGCTTGGCGAGGATGCGCTGCAGCGTGCGGCGGTGCATGTTGAGGCGACGCGCCGTCTCGGACACGTTGCGTCCACAGAGCTCGTAGATGCGCTGGATATGCTCCCAACGCACGCGGTCCGCCGACATAGGGTTCTCCGGCAGCGCCGCCTTGTCGTGCTGCGTCGCCATCAACGCGTTGAAAATCTCGTCGGCGTCGGCCGGCTTGGCGAGATAGTCGAAAGCGCCGAGCTTCACCGCCGTGACCGCCGTGACGATGTTGCCGTATCCGGTGAGGATGACCGCTCGCGAGTCCGGCCGCTTGGCCTTCAGCGCCGACATGACATCGAGGCCGTTGCCGTCGGCGAGGCGCATGTCGATCACGGCGAAGGCCGGCGCGACATCGCCGACGACGGCTAGCCCTTCCGCGACGGACGAGACGGCGGTAACGGCGAACCCACGCGACTCCATCGCCCGCGCCAAGCGCTGGCAAAAGGCGCGATCGTCGTCGACGATCAACAGGCTCTTGTCGGAGCCCGGCTCGAGACCGAGCACCCCGGGATTGATTCCCGCCTGGGCGCTTGTGCCTGCATATTCCATCAGTTCGCTCCTGCTCGTTCCCGCGCCGCATCGGGAGTCACTTGTGCACGGCCAATCTCGAAGTCCGCACGCTGCCAGAGAACCGTGACCCTGGCGCCGCATTCCGGGGCAATCGCGTTGACCATGCTGACGCTCGCACGCGAGCGCTCCAGCAATGTCTTGGCGATGAAGAGACCCAGGCCGAGGCCCGATGTCTCGTCGGACTTCGCCCGCCGGTTCGTCTTTCGATTGAGATAAGGTTCGCCCAGCGACATCACAATGTCGGGCGCGAAGCCCGGACCGTCGTCGGCGATCACGACGGCGACGACGCTCTCTGTCCAACGCACGATGATGCGCACCTGCGAGCCGGCGAAATCGATCGCGTTCTCGACCAGATTACCGAGACCGTAGAGGACGCCGGGGTTGCGGGCGCAGACCGGCTCGGGCCCGACCCCCTCCGGAACGATGACGATGGCGACCCCGAAGTCGCGCTGCGGCTGGACGACTTCCTCGACAAGATGCCGCAGGCCGAGACGGCCGAGAATGTCGCCGGGCTCCTCCGTGCCCAGTGAAGCGAGCCGCCCGAGGATCTTAGCGCAGCGCTCCGCCTCGGACATCAGCAGGGCGAGATCCTCGCCGACCTCGCCTTCGGGCGGAAACATTTTGCTGAGGTCGCGCACCACGAGCTTGATCGTCGCCAGCGGCGTGCCGAGCTCGTGCGCCGCGGCGGCGGCAAGCCCGTCGAGCTGCGTGAGGTGCTGCTCGCGCGCCAGCACCAGCTCCGTCGCGGCGAGCGCGTCCGACAGCCGTCGGCCTTCCTCCGACACGCGCCAAGTATAGGCGGCGGCGAAGCTCGCGCCGAGCACGATCGCGCCCCAGCTCGCGGCGCGATAGAGCGGCGGCAGGTGGAGGGTTTCGCCCGGGATCCACGGCAGCGGCAGGTGATAGACGGTGAGGAACGAGGCGCACACCACCACGAGCAGCGTCAGCGCCGCGGCCGAGCGCGCCGAGAGCGAGACCGCCGCGATCATCAACGGCGCCAGAAACAGCATGGAAAACGGGTTCTCCAGGCCACCCGTCAGGTAGAGCAGCGCGGTCAGCTGCACGAGGTCGTAGGCCATCTGCCCGGCCGCCGGCCCTTCCGTCAGCCGCTCGGTGCGCTGGAAGCGGACGCGCAGCCAGATGTTGACCCACACCGAGACGAAGATCACCGCCAGGCACATCGCCGTCGGCATGGGAAAGCCGAGCATGAAGTGAGTCGCGACCACGGCCGCGAATTGTCCGCCCACGGCCAGCCAGCGCAGGCGGATCAGCGTGTCGACGCGCGGATGGCGCGAGCGCAGGCCGAGACCGTGCCCGGCCTCGAAGAGGTCGCCGATCACGTAGGTTTTCGAACTGCGGGGTTGTTCATCGCGCCTTGTCGCATACGTCGCCCGCGAAAGTAGCGCGGCACTTGGGCTCGGGCGCGGCGTACGTCGCCAATTCTCTTTTGCGGCGTGAAGATAGCTCTTAACCAAGCGGCGGGGTATGGCCAAAGGTCCACTTCCCGCATTGCACAACGTCCGTTTACAAAACGGCTCCGGAGAGGTGGCGATGAATTCGTTTTCGTATCAGGCGTATGAAATGGTGTTCTTGGCGATGGCGCCGGCGCGGGCCGCCTCCGACGCCGCGAGCCTCTGGGCGAAGAACCCGCTGAATCCTTTCTCCGGCAGCTACATCGGCCGCACCGTCGCCGCCTCCAGCGACATGTTCGAGCGCATGACGCGACGCTACGGCAAGCCGCGGTTCGGCCTCGACGAAACCACCATCGACGGCCGCTCCGTCGTCGTTGCGGAGGAGATCGTCTGGCAGAAGCCGTTCTGCCGCGTCATCCGCTTCAAGCGCGACCTGCCGGCGAACGCCGTGCAGCCGCGGCTGCTCATCGTCGCGCCGATGTCGGGCCATTACGCGACGCTGCTGCGCGGCACCGTCGAGGCGTTCCTCCCGCACTACGATGTCTTCATCACCGACTGGACCAACGCGCGCATGGTGCCGAAGGCGGAGACTTTCGACCTCGACGACTACATCGACTACCTCGTCGAGATCTGCCACGCGCTGAACGACGGCAACCTGCCGCTGCACACCGTCGGCGTCTGCCAACCCGCCGTGCCGCTTCTCGCCGCCGTGGCCCTGATGGAGGCCGACCACGATCCCAAGACGCCGACCAGCATGACCCTGATGGGCGGCCCCATCGACACGCGGCGCTCGCCGACCGCGGTGAACCAGCTCGCCGAGAAGCGCGGCAGCCAGTGGTTCCGCGACAACTGCATCTATTCCGTACCTTTCCCGTACCCAGGTTTCGGACGCGGCGTGTACCCCGGCTTCCTGCAGCTCTCCGGCTTCATGGCGATGAACATCGACCGTCACGTCGATGCTCATGTCGAGATGTACAACCATCTCGTGCGCGGCGATGGTGAGTCCGGCGAAAAGCAGCGCGACTTCTACGACGAATACCTCGCCGTCATGGACCTCACCGCGGAATATTACCTGCAGACGATCGATACGGTGTTCGTCGACCACCTGCTGCCGAAGGGCTGCATGACCCACCGCAACAAGCGCGTGGACCTCTCGGCCATTCGCACCACCGGCCTCATGACGGTCGAGGGCGAGAACGACGACATCTCCGGGCTCGGCCAGACCGAAGCCGCGCAGGAGCTTTGCTCGAACCTGCCCGCCGACCGCAAGGCCCATCACGTCCAGGGACACGTCGGTCACTACGGCGTGTTCAACGGCTCGCGCTTCAGGCGCGACATCGTTCCGCGCATGATCGCGTTCCAGAGCGACGTCGCCGGCCGCGCCTGAGCACGCGCCTCAGCGCCGCTCGCGCTTGCTTACGCGCGCCGCGGCGACGATGGCTTCGAGCAGGATCGCCAGCTCCTCCTCGCGGCTGCGCCGCGCGAGCGTCGACAAGCTCTTGATCATGCTGACAAGGTACTCGCGTCCGCCTTCCCCGTTGGTGCCGGAAGGGCCTGGGGGCGCCTCGTGGATGTTCATGATCGTGCCTGCCGGATGCCGAGTTCC
>CAXTQM010000085.1:0-8341 GCA_964246205.1 uncultured Beijerinckiaceae bacterium
CCTGGCTCGGCGTGTCGAGGTAGAGCTTGTCGCCGTCCCAGCGCGCGACGATGGCGTGCGGCTCCAAGGGGTTGTGGTATTGCGGCGGCGTTTCGAACACCGTCTCGGTGCTCTTCGCGGCGCCCGCCAGACCGGCGGGAACGTCGCCGGTGCCGGCCTTGGGCGGCATGCCCGGGCCGATTGCCTCGGGCTCGAAGGTCTCGCCGTCGAACCCGATCTCGGCCTGCTCGACCTCGTAGCGCGGCGCCAGCAGCGCCACGCCCTCGGTCGCAGCCTCGAGCGTCTCGGCGATCACCACGGCAATGGACTGGTGCGCGTAGAGCACGCGGTCGTCCTGCAGCAGCTCCATCTTGAACTCGAACCGGCCGTCGTTTTGGTGCGGGTGCCGCTCGAGCTTCGGCGCGTTCTCCGGTGTCATCACCGCGACGACGCCGGGATGCGCCTTCGCGGCGGCAACATCCAGGTGAATGACGCGGCCTTTGGCGATGCCGGCGACGCAGAGCGCGGCGTGGAGCATGCCCTCGGGATGGTTGTCGGCGGCGTAGGTGGCACCGCCGGTTACCTTGAGGAAGCCCTCGCGGCGGGGCACCGGCTGGCCCATGGACGAGCCGTGGCGAACGCGGGTCTCAGGCATGGAGAGGAACTCCCTGGTGCGGGGCGAAGGGGGAAGCGGGCAGCGCCGGCATGCGCTCGGGCGTACCGGCGGCAGCCAGGGTCAGCGCCCGCACAACGATGCGGCGGGCGAGTTCGATCTTGAAGGCGTTGTCGCCGGACGGCCTGGCGTCGGCCAGGGCGGCATCGGCGGCGGCACGGAAGCTCTCGACCGAAGCCGGCTTGCCGGCCAAGGCCGCCTCGGCCTCGCGGCAGCGCCACGGCTTCAACGCCACGCCGCCGAGCGCCAGGCGCGCCTCCGCGACCGTGTCGCCCTGCAGTCGCAGCGAGGCGGCGGCGGAGACCACGGCGAAGGCGTAGGAGGGGCGCTCCCTCACCTTGAGGTAGCGCGAATGGCCGGAAAAATGCGCCGAGGCCGGCGGGATGCGGACCGTCACCACTAGGTCGCCCGGCTCCAGCACGGTCTCCTTCTGCGGCGTGTCACCGGGCAGGAGGTGGAACGCCTCCAGCGGCACTTCGCGGCGGCCCTGCCTACCCTCGATCTCGACGATGGCGTCGAGCGCGACGAGCGGCACCACGAAGTCGGAGGGATTGGTGGCGATGCAGCTCTCGCTCCAGCCCAGGATGGCGTGGAGGCGGTTGAGACCGCTCAGCGCGTCGCATCCGGCGCCCGCCTCGCGCTTGTTGCAGCGGCTGGCGACGTCGTAGAAATAAGCGCAACGCGTGCGCTGCAACAGGTTGCCGCCGGTCGTGGCGGCATTGCGCAACTGCGCCGAGGCCCCGGACAGCAGCGCCTCGGCCACTGACGGGAAGGTCTCGGCGAAGCGCGGCTCGTAGGCGAGGTCGCTGTTGCGGACCAGCGCCCCGATGCGCACGCCGCTGTCGGCATCCCAAGCGATCGTGTCGAGCCCCGGCAGCCTGGTGATGTCGACGATCGATGTCGGCCGCACGATGTTGCCCTTCATCAGGTCAAGCAAGTTGGTGCCGCCGCCGAGATAGCTGGCATCCGGCTTCGCCGCCGCGGCGACGGCCTCGGCCGGCGTGCCGGGGCGGACGTATTCGAAGTCGATCATGCCGCCTCTCCGCGCTGTTCCGCCATCTGCCCGCTGGCCTCGACCACGGCTTCGACGATCCCCGCATAAGCGCCGCAGCGGCACAGGTTGCCGCTCAATTCCTCGCGGATGCGCTCGGGATCGGTGCCGGCGTGGCCCTCGGCCATCATGCCCACCGCGCTCATGATCTGACCCGGCGTGCAGAAGCCGCACTGAAAGCCGTCATGGGCAATGAACGCCGCCTGGACCGGATGCAGGATGTCGCCTCGCGCCAGACCCTCGATGGTGGTGATCGCGGCGCCATCGTGGCTCAGTGCCAATGCAAGGCAGGCGTTCACGCGGCGGCCGTCGATGAGGATCGTGCAGGCACCGCATTGGCCGCGGTCGCAGCCCTTCTTGGTGCCGGTGAGGTCGAGCCGCTCGCGTAGTAGGTCGAGCAAGGTGACCCGGGGATCGTCGAGCCGGATCGAACGCGTCTCGCCGTTGATGGTCAGCGTGATGGGGTATGGCATGCGGCGGAAGGATCCTTCCAGGCTGGCGCCGAGGCATATCCTCGAACGCGACCGCTCTCATGTAGGCCGCCTCGCCGCGCCTCCAACCCGGGCGACATCACGCCACCCTGTCAGCCGCCTCGGCACCGCGCCCGCCGAGCGGTTTCGACGCGCCGGTCGTGGTGTCGCGAGCGGTCTGCATCTCCATCTCGGCGTTGAGCTGTGCGCCCAGCAGCAGCACCGTCGTCGACAGCCAGATCCAGGTCATGAAGCCGACAATGGCGCCGAGCGAGCCGTAGGTCTTGTTGTAGGAGCCGAAGTTCGAGACGTACCAGGAGAAACCGACTGAAATCAGTATCCAGGCGACGGCGCCGAACACCCCGCCCCATGTCACCCATCGCCAGCGCGGCGGCTTGCGGGCGGGCCCGTAGCGAAACAGCAGCGCCAGCGCCGCCACGATGACCGCCAGCATCACCGGGATGCGCGCATAGGTGATGGCCGCCGAGAAGGTCGTATCGAGGCCGATCGCCTTGAACACCACCGGCAGCACCACGACGAGCACGAGCCCCAGGATCATGGTGACGACACCACCGACGGTGAACGCCATGGACATCGCGAGCAACCTGAAGAAGCTGCGCTTCTCCTTCTCGCCGTAGACGTCGTTGAGCGCGCTGAACATCGACTTGGTGGCGGCGTTGGCGCTCCACAGCGCCGTGGCCAAACCGACGAAAAGTCCGACGCCGAGCCCGCTTGGACTGGCGGCGAGCCGCTTCACCTGCTCGCTGATGATTTCCATGCCGCCGGAGGGGATCACGCCCGACAGCGCATCGAGCTGCGTGGAGATTGAGTGAGGATCGGACACCAGGCCGTAAAGCGAGACCACTGCGGTTATGGCCGGCACCAGTGACAGCAGCGCGTAGAAGGTGACGCCCGCCGCCTCCGACATCAGCTCGTTCTCGTTGAACATCCGTGCCGTACGCTTGGCGATCTGCCACCAGCCCTGCGGCGGTATTTCGCTCGGCGTGGAGGCGTCATGTCCGAGCTGCTGCTTAGGCACAGGCTTCCCGGACGCCTGAGGCTTCAGACGGTCGCGGACCTGTTGATCCTGCCTGCCTGTTCGGCGAAACGCGAAGACGAGCGTGAACGCGCTCAGCAACACGGAGAACAGAGAAGGTCGTCGTTTGCGCTTCAAGAGAAAGCTCCGGGATTTGTTGGACGGAGAACCCCAGCTAAGCCGCAGGGTTTCCCGACCTTGCCACGGGAGCCGCTTGCGGCACCAGCCTCAAGAGCGTTCCGCGAGATCGTCTCAAGCGAATGCGCCGGACGCGACAACGCATCGACAGGGTGGTGGGAGAGGAAGGACTCGAACCTTCGAAGGCATAGCCAGCGGATTTACAGTCCGCCCCCTTTGCCGCTCGGGACACTCTCCCACGCCGCGCCTGCGCGCGAAGCCGGGCTTATGGGGAACGGCGCGGGGGCCTGTCAACCCGAGCGGCGTCAGCGTTGCCGCAGGCCCTGCCGCCGTGACTCCGATCGATTCGAAGATCGATGGGCCGCTCCCTGTCATTTGGTCGGCTGGAACATTGCCGTCAGATCGTCACGCCCTACCCTACCGGTCATCGGCACGGATCGGAGTGGTTGGACGTCATGCAGGGCATCATAGAACGCGCATGCGAGATCGCGCGATCCGGCCAGTTCGAGACTTTCGACCAAGTGCAGAAGGCGCTCAAGCGCGAGGGCTTCAGCGCCGGCCAGATCGAGCAGCATCTCTTCGGCAAGGGCATCCGCACGCAGATCAAGAGCGCCTGCCGCGAAGCCGTGCTGGCCAAGGTCTGAGGCCCCGCGACAGACGAGTCGGGTTGGGCTAGCAGCAGGGCGGCCGCAGCAGTCTGGACGCCGTCTTGCCCGATCTCGCTTCCGTCGTCGCCGAGGTTTCCGCCGCCATGTCGGCGCGGTCCGATCGCGGCGAGGTGGCGCACTATATTCCCGAGCTGGTGCAGGTCGATGCGGCGCGGTTCGGCCTTGCCGTCGTCGACCGCGACGGCCAGATCGCGGCGGCCGGCCATTGCGACGAGCCATTCTCGGTGCAGAGTATCACCAAGGTCTTCACCCTGACCCTGGCGTTGGGGCGCATCGGCGACCGGCTGTGGCGCCGCGTCGGACGCGAGCCCTCCGGCAACCCCTTCAACTCGATCGTCCAGCTGGAGCTGGAGCGCGGCATCCCGCGCAATCCCTTCATCAACGCCGGCGCGATCGCCGTCACCGACGCCATCCTCTCGGGTCACGCGCCGCGCGAGGCTCTGGGCGAAATCCTCGACTTCGTGCGGTTCCTCGCCGAGGACTCGTCCATCTGCATCGACGAGCGGGTGGCGGCCAGCGAGAAGCGCACCGGCTTCCGCAACGCCGCGCTGGCCAATTTCATGAAGTCCTACGGCGTGCTGGAGAACCCGGTCGAGAACCTGCTCGGCGTCTACTTCCACCATTGCGCCATCGCCATGAGCTGCCGCCAGCTCGCCATGGCCGGGCGCTTCCTTGCGTTCGACGGCATCCACCCCGGCACCGGGCGCGCCGTGGTGACACCCGCCCGGGCGCGGCGCATCAACGCCATCATGCTGACCTGCGGCCATTACGACGGCTCGGGCGAGTTCGCCTACCGCGTCGGCCTGCCCGGCAAGAGCGGCGTCGGCGGCGGCATCCTTGCCGTGGCGCCCGGCCGCGCCTCCATCTGCGCCTGGTCGCCCGGGCTCGACGCCGCCGGCAACTCGCACCTCGGCTCGATCGCGCTGGAGCTGCTCGCCAGGCGCATGGGCTGGTCGGTGTTCGCGGGCTGACCGAAGTCGCCTACTCGCCGATCTTCGCCTTGGCGGCGCGGTGCGCCGGGCGCGCCTCGATGCGCTTCAGGAAGTCCATCAGCTTGGGCCAGCGGCCGTCGAGCCCGCCGCGCTGGCGCGCCATGGCGCCCGGGAAGCTCATCTGGATGTCGGCGCCGGTGAAGTTCGGCCCGGCGAACCAGGTGCGCCTGTCGAGCTCGCTTTCCAGGAAATCGAGCGTGCGCTTGATGTTGGGCCCGACGTAGAGCTTCTCCGGGAAAGACGTCAGGCCCTTGACCAGCGGGCGCGCCAGCGCGGGCGACTTCTCGGCCATGGCGTCGAACAACAGCCGGATCAGCAGCGGCGGCATCATCGTGCCCTCGGCGAAGTGCAGGAAGGTCGTGTAGGCGAGGTGCTCGGGCGTGCCTTCGTCAGGGCGCAGCCTGGGCTCGATCTCGTGGCGCTTCAGCAGCGTGTCGATGATCGCGCCGGACTCGATGAGCACGGCACCGTCCTCGTCGACCACCACCGGCGCATGGCCGAGCGGGCTGACCTTGAACAGCTCGGGCGGCGCCAGCATGGTCTTGGGATCGCGCTTGTAGCGCTTGACCTCGTAGGGCAGCCCCATCTCCTCGAGCAGCCAGACGATCCGCTCGGAGCGCGAGCGCTCGAGATGGTGCACCACGATCATGCTCTAGAACTCCAAGTTCTGGACATTGGCGTCGACGGTCTCGCGGATGCCGCGGCTGGCGAGCAGGACCTCGAACAGGAAGGCGCCGAGCGCGCCGATGATGCAAAGGATGGCCAGGCCGAACAGGGTGAAGAGGATGCCCTGCGTTGCCGAGGCGCGGAGAGTGCCGAGGAACAGGGTCAGCACCGTGCCGCAGGTGAAGGCGCCCGACACCGCTGCGAGGATCACCGCGGCGTCGAGCAGCAACGAACGGCGCTTGAGGTAGGCCAGCCGGCGCAGCACCGGGGCATCCGGCTTGTCGCTCCCGCATTTTTCGACGACCGCCTTGACCTGATCGCTGACCCGCGCCAACCGCGTCGTGAACACGCCGAGCAGGCTCGCCATGGCGGTCAACAGGAAGATCGGCGTCAGCGACAGCTGGATGACGTGGACTACGGAATCGAGGGTCGACGAGCCGGTATCGAGCATGGCCGGGTGATGGGCGGCGGCCGGCGCGCTGTCAACGGCGCGCCGTCGGGTGGTTCGACATCGCTTTCAGCGCCGCCTCCCAGCCCTCGCGCAGCACCATGTCGACGAAGCGTGGCACCGTCTCGCTGGCGCGGCCGTAGACGGCGACGTCGAACAGGCCGGCATTGTCGGCCGGCTCGAGGTTGAACTCGACCGTGGCGATGCCGCGGCGCTCGGCGGCGGCGACGTAGCCGGCGGCCGGATAGACCGCGCCGGAGGTGCCGATCGCGACAAAGGCGTCGGCCCGGCCCAGCGCCTTGCCGATCGCTTCGAGGTGATGCGGCATCTCGCCGAACCACACGATGTTCGGCCGCAACGTGCCGACGCATTCGCAATAGGGACAGGGCGTGCCGACCGCGAGGTCCGCCGCCCACGGCTCGACCGCGCCGCAGGCGGCACAGAGCACGTGGGTGTGGCTGCCATGCATGGCGAGCGCCGTCGAGCCGGCGCGGCCGTGGAGGTCGTCGACGTTCTGCGTCACCAGCGTCAGGGTGTCGCCCGGCGGAAGCTCGCGCTCGAGCTGCGCCAAGGCATGGTGCGCGGGGTTGGGCTGCGCCTCGCGCGCCGCCTGCCGCCGCCAGTTGTAGAAGCGGTGTACCAGGGCCGGATCGCGGGCGAAGGCCTCGGGCGTCGCCAGCTCGCGCGGGTCGTGCTCCTCCCACAGGCCGCCCGGATCGCGGAAGGTCTTGAGGCCGCTCTCCGCCGAGACGCCGGCGCCGGTGAGAACGAACAGGTCCATCGTCCCGCTATCATCCCTCGAGCAATTACCTGCCGCCAGCCTCGCGCGACGGTCTGTTAGCCTCAGTCGATGAGCCTTCCAATGCGGCCGATGTCGGGCGCCGCAGCCCGCGAAGCGGCGACCATGCGCGAGAGCGTCAGGCCGGCGTGAGGCCGCGGTGCCAGCGGCAGGATGGTGCCGCGGTCCGTGCGGATCGTGACCGATCGCTGGCTGGTCACGCCGCTGGCGAAGGTCGAGGTGATCTTCAGGTCGATCGTCTCGACGCCGCCCGGCACCTTGCCGACGACGTAACCCTTGCCGTCGGTGCGCAGCCACGACGGCAGCGGTCGGCCGTCGGCCAGCGTGATCTTGACCTGGGCCAGCGGATCGCCGGGGCCGGCGCCGCTGCCGACGCTGATCGCCAGGACGCGATCGCGCAGCATCGTCTCGACGTTGATCGCCGGCGCGCGCTCCGCGCGACCCGCCGCGTCGATGTCGATCGAAGTCGCGCCCAGGAAGTTCAGCGGCGTCGACAAGGCCTCGACACCACGGCCGATGCCGGCCTCCGTGGCGGTGTAAAGGTCGCCGCGCTCGTCGGTGGCGGCGCCGGAGCGCACGATGCCGGTGCCGGGCTCCTCCAGCTTTTGGAGCCCGTTCAGCGGCGCCACGCCGTTGACCGTGGAGACCACGATGCCGTCGAGCGAGATCGTCTGCGACCGCTCCGTGCCGTTCGACGTCTGGTCGATGACGTCGAGCACAGGCGTCGCCGCTGCGACGGAGCGGACCGGCGCGAACGCCTCCATGGTCGTGCGGACGGGCGCGAAATCGGCGACGAGGACCGGCTGCCCGATCTGCGATGCCAGCGACAGGCCGGGGTTCAGCGCCTCGAGCGGCAGCACGAAGCTGGGCGGCGGCAGGATGGACGGCGAGACCGTATCGACCGTGTAAAGGAAGCTTTCCGCGGCGCTCGCGCCTCTGCTGTCCGTCGCCGTCACCGTGACCGCGTAAGTTCCCCGCGAGGCGATCGACGACGCGACGGTTCCGGCAATGCGGCCGGTCGCGGGATCGATGGACAGTCCCGGCGGCAGGCCGGTGGCGGCGTAGGTCAGCGTATCGCGGGCGGCGTCGGCGAACGCCGGGGCCGAATCGATCGGCACGATCGCCTCGCCGGCGCGGGCGTACTGATCGGGGGTCTGGCCCACGAGGGCCGGCGGCTGACGATCGACATCGATTGCGAAGACACGCGAGACGCTGCCGCCGAAGGCGTCCGTCGCCGTGATCGTGACGGCATAGACGCCTTCCTGCGACGCCCCGGAACCAAACTTCACCGGGGCTTGTGCCGAGGCGTTGCGATCGATCGTACCGGTTATCAGGCCCGTCGCCGGATCGATCGCGAGGCCGGCGGGCAGGCCGTCGGCGGCATAGCTCAGCGCGCCCGTCGCGCCGGCGCAGCCGGCTCC
>CAXTQM010000085.1:8351-8562 GCA_964246205.1 uncultured Beijerinckiaceae bacterium
CTGACGTGCTGCGCCGGCAGGGAGCCGCCCGACGGCAGCGTGCCGCCGACGGTCCATTGGAACACCTCCGCCCGGGCGGCGCCCTTGTCGTCGGTGGCCGTCACCGTGACCGCGTAGGCACCGGGCGCGGCGTCGGGCGCCACCGTGCCGGTGATCAGCCCTGTCGCGGGATCGATGCCGAGGCCCTTGGGCAGGCCACTCGCGTCGTAAT
>CAXTQM010000086.1:0-8510 GCA_964246205.1 uncultured Beijerinckiaceae bacterium
GATGATGTGCTGGAACTCGAACCCGGTCACGCAGGCGCCGGAGACCGACAAGATCATCGAGGGCCTGATGCGCGACGATCTATTTATGGTCTCGGCCGAACACTTTGTCTCGGACACTGCCTCCTACGCCGACATCCTGCTCCCAGCCACGATGGGGGCGGAGATGGAGGACATGATCCTCTCGTGGGGTCATCTCTACCTGACCTACAACACGAAGTGCGCGGACGCGCCCGGCGAGGCCATCCCGAACAACGAGGTATTCCGCCAACTCGCCGCCCGGTTCGGTTATGAGGAAGAAAATTTCAAGTGGAGCGACAGCGAGTGTCTTGAGCACTACGTCGATTGGTCTTCGCCTGCCTGCGAGGGCATCGACCTCGCCTACATGCGTGAGCACGGCTTCGCCCGGTTGAAGGTCGGTACACCCGACGACCGCGCGCCCCATCGGGACGGCAACTTCCCGACGCCGACGGGCAAGTGCATGCTGAAGGTCGAGGGTGCCACGAACTTTGTCGCACCGCCGTTCCGGCAAATGTACGAGGGCTTCCAGCCCGGCGAGGCGCTTGATCCGCTGCCCGACTACCTGGGTCCTCGCGAGTCCCACGCCAACAATCCGGAACTCGCCAAGCGCTTCCCGCTCAACATCGTCTCGCCGAAGAGCCACTACTTCTTGAACTCCTGCTACGCGAACATGGAGGACAAGCAGACTGGCCAGGGCGAGCAGTTCGTGATGATCAGCCAACACGACGCAGACGCGCGCGGCATCGTGGACGGCGACCGCGTGCAGGTCGCCAACGACCGAGGCGCGTTCAAGGGCGTGGCACGCATCACCGACGATGTGAAGGCTGGCATCGTGGTCGCGACACTCGGCTATTGGCGCCAGTTGAACGAGGGCACGGTCAACAGCATCTCGTCAGGCGCCTTCGCCGACATGGGTCACGCACCGTCCTTCTCGGACAACCTTGTCGAAGTATCACGCGCTAATTGAGGTTGTCGCGTCGATCCCTGAACAAGGACTGCGTTAGAAACGCAAGCGCTCAGCAGGGCGCTTGCGTTTCGCAGGTGGAGAGTGGACCGAGAGTAGCTGGGGAACACTACCAGCGCGTCTAATCTGCGCGTCATCAAGCCCGAAAGCAGACCCAGCAGTTCTCCACCCACTACGGTCATCAACCGTCTCCTACGAGCGTCCGCTTTGGAGCACAGCGCCTGGCCAGCCGAACGGCAAGAGTTGGCGCAGTGCTGCCGGGCCGCTCTACGGCGTGAGCTGGCCGAGAGCAGATCGGCAGCTTCGGAGTGGTGAGTGGAGGAAAGCCGACCTACGGTCTGCTACTTGCGGCCGCGGCCTTGCCAAAACGGTGCAGCTGCGCCGTATGCTGTATCTTCCTATCGATGGGTAGCGTCCTTGATGAGACGGCGGTCCGATGCTTAGGCGGATGGTAGCGGCCGCGTCGGGTTTAACCGTGCATCCTGGGTCCACGATGGCTGAAAGGTTGGTCAGCCACGCCGCTTCGCGGCTGCACTCGCGGGCAAGTCGTTCGGGATTTCCACGGCTGAACGCCGGTATGGGTGGCCGTTCGCCGCGGCGACGCGCTATGCATGTCGATGACCTCGGCATCTCATGACCAGCTCGCCAAGCTGAGCGCTGCGTTTGACACGTTTACGCGCCGCTACAAGCTCGTTGACGTTTTGGGTTCCGAGAAGCCTCTCAACGAGCTGGATAAGCTGACGCTCCTTTACGTGCGAGACCATCCTACCTGCGGCCCGACGGACGTGGCTCGCTATCTCGGGGTCGCCAACACAACACTCTCGTCGGCAACCGACCGCCTCGTAAAACGCGGCCTGCTCGAGCGGCGACGCCTTGAGGTCGACCGCCGTGCCGTCGAGCTGCGGCTCTCGGAGAAAGGCGTTATCCGAGCCGAGGCTTATGCGAAGGCGCATCACAGCATGGCGGAGCAGATGCTGTGCGCTTTGACACCCGTCGAGCGCGACAGCTTCATTCGACTGATCCTCAAGATCATGCACGACGACACTTGAATAGTACGAACTTCGTATTATTATTGGGTTGGAGCAGCGGCAGCTCGTAGCTGGAGGGCAAAATGGCGATACGTGTCAACGGCACCGACGTCGACCCGCCTTGCGACGCGCGCGTTTCGCTCCTCGATCTGCTCCGCGACCACCTGCACCTGACCGGCACAAAACTCGGATGCAACCAGGGGGCCTGCGGAGCTTGCACCGTGCTCCTCGACGGCGAGCGGGTGCTCTCCTGCCTCATGCTGGCCGTGCAGGCGGACGGCCGGGCTGTCACCACGATCGAGGGCTTGGGCACGACCGACCAACCCCACGCATTGCAGGCGGCCTTCGTCGCGCATGACGGGCTTCAATGCGGCTACTGCACCCCGGGCCAGATTTGCGCGGCTGCCGCCATGCTGCGCGAGATGGAGGCAGACACACCGAGCTACGTCACCGCCGATCTGACGGCGCCGATCCTCCTCTCGCGCGACGAAGTCCGCGAGCGGATGAGCGGAAACCTTTGCCGCTGCGGCGCCCACAACGGCATCGTCGACGCGATCTTGCAGGTCGCGGCGGAGCCGGTGGCTTGATCCCCGTCGGCTATCGCCGCGCCGCCTCCGTCGAGGAGGCGTTCGGACGGGCGATCCACGATGGCGAGAGACTGCTCGGTGGCGGCACCAACCTCATCGACCTGATGCGCAAGGGCGTCGAACATCCAACGGGGCTGGTCGACGTCACCGGACTGTCGGATACGATCGAGGCAACGAGCAACGGTGGACTGCGGATCGGCGCGGCCGCGCGCAACAACGCCGTCGCGGTGCACCGGGCAACGCGCCTGCAATACCCGATGCTCGCCCGCGCGATCCTGGCGGCCGCGTCGGCCCAGGTCCGCAACATGGCGACGGTTGGCGGCAACCTGATGCAGCGCACACGCTGCCTTTACTTCGTCGACGCCGCTGGATCCCGCTGCAACAAGCGGCTTCCCGGCAGCGGCTGCGACGCCGCCGGCGGGCACAATCGGTACAACGCGATCATCGGGACGTCGCCGTCGTGCAGCGCCGCGCATGCCTCCGACATGTGCGTCGCTTTGGCAGCCCTCGACGCCCGGGTTCAGCTCGTCGGAGCTGGCGGCTTGCGCACCGTCCCGCTCGTCGACTTCCATCGGCTGCCGGGCGATAGGCCCGACTTAGAGACCGTGCTCGAGCCCGGCGAGGTCATCGCAGCGATCGAGCTCCCGCCCTCGCCGTTCGGCCGTTCATCCGCCTATCGCAAGGTGCGTGATCGCTCGAGCTACGCCTTTGCGCTGGTGTCGGTTGCCGCGGGCCTGACCGTGCGCGAGGGAAGAGTCGATGACATCCGTATCGCGCTAGGGGGCATTGCACCCAAGCCCTGGCGCGCCGTTCGCGCCGAGGCGGCGCTGCGCGGGGGCCCTGCCACGCGGGAGGCGTTCGAGGCCGCGCTCGACCGCGAATTGGCCGACGCCAGTCCGCTCGGCGGCAACACCTTCAAAATCGATCTCGCTAAGCGCTTGCTGGGCGCTGTCCTCACCGAATTGAACGGAAGCGGCGCATGAGCAGGATTCAGAATGCCGTCGTCGGCTCGGTCAAAACGGCGCTCGGCTGGGTGCCGGCGCAATGGCTGCCCGGCGGCGCGCCGGATCCGCTGCTCGGGCGCCGCGCCGCGATCGGGCGTCAAGATTCCCGGCTCGATGGCTCCATCAAGGCCGCTGGCCAAGCGCAATTTGCCGCTGAAGTCGCCTTGGAGGGGCTGACCTACGCGGCCCTGGTGCACAGCACGGTCACGCGCGGGACGATTGCGCGCCTCGACGTGTCCGCCGCGGAAGCGGCACCCGGCGTGGTCCTGGTGGTCACCCATCGGAATATGCCGCGCGTCGCCAACCTGGCGCTAATCAGCATCCGTGATCCGTCCGCCGTCGGCAACAGCGCTCTGCCCATCATGCAGGACACGACCGTGCGCTATAATGGGCAGGTGATCGCTGCCGTTGTGGCCGAAACGCAGGAGCAGGCCGACTATGCCGCCTCGCTGATCGACATTGGCTACGCCATCGACGATGCCAGCACGCGCTTCGAGCGGGCGAAGGCCGATGCGCGGACACCTGCCTCGATCCTGATGGACAAGAACCACGAGGTGGTGGGCGACGCGGAGCGAGAACTCGTGCAGGCGGTGTCTCGCGTCGATAACATTTACCGAACGCAGGGCCAAAACCACAACGCCATTGAGCTTCACGCGCTGACGGTCGTCTGGGAAGATGGGGCGCTGGTCGTCCACGATGCGACGCAGATGGTCGCGCCGAGCGCCAACGCGCTCGCCAAGCTGTTCGGGCTCAAGAAGGGGCAAGTGCGCGTGTTCTCGCCGTTTGTCGGCGGGGGCTTCGGCGGCAAGGGCCTGTGGGATCATCAGGTGGTCGCCGTGGCGGCCGCGAAGCTAGTCGGTCGTCCCCTGCGCCTGATGCTGAGCCGAGAGGGCGTTTATCGCATCGTGGGCGGCCGCAGCCCGACCGAGCAGCGGGTCGCGCTTGGTGTGGATGGCGAAGGCCGCTTCACCGCGCTCGTGCACACCGGCTATTCGGTGATGCCGCCTCACGGCGCGTGCCCCGAGCAGTATACGGCGGGCACGCGCAGCATGTACCGCTCTAAAAGCTTCGAGATCGTCCAGCGGCATGTCGATCTCGACATCGTGCCGAACACCTTCATGCGCGCGCCCGGTGAGGCTATCGGCTCTTTCGCGCTCGAGAGCGCGGTCGACGAGCTGGCGCACGGGATGGGCATCGACCCCATCGAGCTGCGCCGCCGCAACGAGCCGGACCTGCACCCTATCGGCAGCAACCCTTTCTCGCAGCGCGCCCTCATGCAGGCCTACGAGACGGGCGCGAAGCGCTTCGGGTGGGAGCGGCGGCACGTCAAACCCGGCGTTCAGCGGGATGGCGAATGGCGGATCGGCATGGGCTGCGCAAGCGGCAATTTTCCCTACGTGCGGATGCCGGGACCGAGCGTCCGCCTGACGCTGCGGCGCGACGGGTCCGCGACGGTCGCTTGCTCGGCGCAAGACATGGGCATGGGAACGGCGACGGTGCAAATCCAGCATGCCGCGGATCGTCTTGGCTTGGCCACGGGAGCGGTCACCTTCGAGATGGGCGACTCGGCCCTGCCCGCAGCGCCAATGGCCGGGGGTTCCTGCCAGACGGTTTCGATCCTTGGAGCCGTGATGGCGGCTGCGGAGAAGCTCACGGGCGAACTGGTCCGGCTGGCCGGCAACGACAGCCCGATCGCCGGCCTGCGCACCGCGGATGTCGTTTTGGCCGCCGCGGGCATCGTGTGCGCCGCCGACGCGTCGCGGCACGAGAGCTACGCCTCGATCCTGACTCGCGCGGCACGCGACGAGGTGATCGTCACCGCGACGGGAAGCCCGCCGCTCGAGATGTTCAAGTTCGCCATGCTCAGCACGTCGGCTGTATTCTGCGAGCTGCGCGTGAGCGAGGTGACAGGAGAGGTGCGCGTCGATCGATTGCTGGGATCGTTCGACTGCGGGACGATCCTCAATCCGAAGACCGCGGCCAGCCAGTTCAGGGGCGGGATGATCATGGGACTCGGCCTGGCGCTCACTGAAGAGACGTTGTTCGACGCGCGGACGGGCCGGATCATGAATCCGTCGCTCGCCGACTACCACGTTCCCGTCCACCTCGACGTTCCGGAGATCGACGTGATCTGGACCGGCATCGCGGATCCGCGCTCGCCGATGGGCGCACGCGGCATAGGCGAGATCGGCATCACCGGCGTTGCCGCCGCCGTCGCCAACGCCGTCTTCAACGCGACGGGTCGGCGCGTCCGTGATTTACCTATCACGCTGGACAAGCTGCTCTGAGCCGGCGTCGGCGCTTGCAAGGTGCGCTCGACGACGGCGTGGACCTTGGCCTGCGGCACCGGCGGGATGCCGGGCGGCCGTGTCTTGTCGCGCAGCAGACCTTCCAGGCCTTCCTCGGCGTAGCGCTGCTGCCAGCGCCACACCATGGGTCGGCTGACGCCGACCCGGTTGGCAATCTTCAAAACCGGCAGATGATCTGCCGAGGCAAGAACGATCTGCGCCCGTGCACATGCTTCACGGGGCGGCGGCGATCCTCGATGACATCGCGCAACCCAGCACGATCTCGAGCCGACAGGAGAAGCGAGACGGTCTGTGCCATGTCGGAAGACTCGCACGGATCAAACGAGACGTGAATCCTATGGTCGCGTCAGTGCACTAGCGAGGCTGTGCCGACCGGCCGCGAGCAGGAACGGCGAGACGAGAAGGCCTGGAATGCCGACGGCTGGAGCACACCGGCGATCGGCCTCTATGGGCACGGGTGGATGATCCTCAAGGCTTCGACGACACCGATGGCGGCGCTCGCATGCAGGGCGTCCTGATTTCGGGCGATCTCGTCCACGACTCGATTGGCGACCTGAGCGAGCGTCAGAGATCCATCGAGGCAGAAGCGCATACCTTCGTCGCCGCTGCTCAGATAGAGGAGCTTGGCCATGTCGATGATGCCGACAACATACCCGATGCAGTAGTGCGTCTGCGGCTCGCCATGACGGCAATTGGCGACCAGGCTGCCACCTATCTCGAAAGCTGACGGTGTCAGCGCGTGCGGAACCTGCGCCTCCTTGTCCGAACCGAGTGTGAGCACGACGTTCGGATAGGAGGCAGTCGAGACCAGCGCGACGAGGAGACCGATGCGCGAGTTCATCTTCCTTGGACTCTCCATTTCTGATCCGCCGAAAGCCTGCGGGCGCTAGACACGTCTGGCGGCAGCGTCGATCTCGCTACCGCCATTGGAGAAGCTCGTACGAAAGCATCGCTGCCACAGTATCCAGCCAGCCTCGGTGACCGCGGGCTGCACAGTGGCGGGCTTGGACCGACTGTCGGCATGAAAGCGGTAGTCTCTGCTCTAACGGGTGTCCGATCAGCCACCCGCTCGTCATCTACTCGGGCGTTCTGAGCGTCGACTCGATCTCGTCGACGATGACCGCGTTCGTCCTGGCACCAGCATGCCGAAGCTCCTTTAGGGGAGCGTATTCCGGATCGTCGTAGAGGTCGTGGATCGCTTGCAGGCTGGGATTGTGTTTCGGCCTGCAAAAGTGACCCCCTTACCGGGGTGATCGGCGTCCAAAACTGACCCCTTAATTGGAGTGCGCCCCTCTGAGTGGACATCTTCAGGCGGCGGATTTGACCGAGTTCTGGGCATGTCGATCTTCGAACATCGACGGGCTGAGATAGCCGAGCGACGAGTGAAGACGCGTCGCGTTGTAGACGTCGTCGATGAAGCGTGGAAGATCGGCGGTGACGTCTTCCATCGTCTCGCAGGCCATCGGGTAGACGGCCTCGACCTTGAGCGTCTTCATGAAGCTTTCGGCCTTGGCGTTGTCGTAGGGATTGCCACGTCGGCTCATCGATCCAACGAGACCATGATCGGCGAGAATGTCTCGATAGGCGGCGCAAGCGTATTGCGAGCCGCGGTCGGAATGATGGATGCAGCCGGACGGCGGCTGTCGTGATCGGATGGCCGCTTCGAGCGCCGCCTTTGCAAGACGCGCGTCGATCGATTTGCCGATCGCGTAGCCGACCACGCGTCGCGACCAGGCGTCGAGGATTGCGGCTAGATAGACGAAGCCCTTGCCGGTCGCGATGTAGGTGATGTCGGCCACCCAGAGCTGATCGGGGCCGGTGAGGACGAGACCGCGCGCTCGATCCGGGAAGATCGGGCTGTCGTGATCGCTGTCGGTCGTCGCGATGTATCGTCGGCGTCGGCGTGGCTGCAGCTCGTGCTCGCGCATCAGCCGACGGATCTTCTTGCCGTTGACGACGAGGCCCTGGTGGCGGAGCGCAGCGCCGACGCGCCGATAGCCGTAGCTTTCGAAATCGGCACAGATCGCGGTGATGGCGACGACGATCGCGTCGTCGGAGGCGTCGATCACGGGCGCGTCGTAGAACGTCGAGCGCGGGAGGCCCATCAGATGGCATCCTTGCGCGAGGGAGAGCCCAGCGGGCCGACCGTGACGGACGTAATTGCGCTTCTCGGTCGTGGTGCGCTTTTCAAAGCCCCCTTTAGAAACTCGATCTCGAGCGCCTGTCGTCCGACCATGCGTTCGAGGGCGGCGATCTTGGCTTCGTAGCTCTCGAGCATGTCGGCAGCGCGAGCATCATCGTCGAAGGCGCCGGTCTCCAGCTTGGTGACCCAGATGCGGATCAGATTGCGCGACAGGTCATGCCGCTTGGCGAGCGCGTGAAGCGTCTCGCCTGCGACGTACTCCTGCGCGATCTGCCGCTTGAACTCGATGCTGTGCGTGCGGTGGCGTGCCATGGCTTTCATCCTCTGAAAGCCCAGACCTCCCGGTCAAATCATCCGCTGTTGCCCTGTCCACCGCCAGGGGCGCACTTCAATCGGGGGTCAAGATTGAAGGCCGATGGGGTGGACGCCCCTCCGACGGCATCATTGTGCCAAGGTC
>CAXTQM010000087.1:0-4691 GCA_964246205.1 uncultured Beijerinckiaceae bacterium
CTGGTCATGCCGGCGATCTACAATCTGGGATGCGAGAAGGTGCTGCCGGAGAAGGTGGCGGTGATCGGCGTCGACCTCGCCGACGGCGACAAGGAAGCCTGGGCGAAGCACCTGCACACAATGCTGGAGAGCTTCATCGGCAACACGGCCAGCGAATTCGACGTCGACCATATCGAGGAGGTTGTGTGGAGCGACCTCGCCTCGCGCATGGACTACGTGCGCGGAGACATGACCAAGCCCGAGCTCTACGCCGACATCGGCCATTCGCTGGAGAAGGCCGGCTACGCCAGGGGCAACGTGATCTTCTACTTCGCCATCGCCGACCGCTTCTTCGCTCCGGTGGCGGCGCAACTCGGCAAGGCCGGACTGACGAAGCAGGACAAGGACGACGCGGGCGCGCATAAATTCTGGCGCCGGGTAGTGGTGGAGAAACCCTTCGGTCACGACGTCGACAGCGCGGTGGCGCTCAACAAGAGCCTGGGGGAGACGCTGGAGGAGGACCAGATCTTCCGCATCGACCATTTCCTCGGCAAGGAGACCGTGCAGTCGATCATGGCGTTCCGCTTCGCCAACGGCATGTTCGAGCCGCTGTGGAACCGCGACCGCATCGACCACGTGCAGATCACCGCCGCCGAGATCGTCGGCGTCGAACGCCGCGGCAAGTTCTACGAGGTCACGGGCGCGCTGCGCGACATGGTCCCCAACCATCTCTTCACGCTGCTCGCGATGGTGGCGATGGAGCCACCGACGACCTTTGATGCCGCCGGCATCCGCAGCCGCAAGGCCGACGTCTTCACCGCCATGCCGCCGCTGAAGCCCGAGGATGCGGTGCGCGGGCAGTACGCGGCCGGCGAGATCGGAGGCAAGGAGCTGAAGGCCTATCGTTCGGAGCCTGACGTCTCGCGCCAGTCCAACATCGAGACCTACGTCGCCATGCGCGTCGGCATCGACAATTGGCGCTGGGCCGGCGTGCCGTTCTACCTGCGCACGGGCAAGCACATGAGCGCCCGCGTCACGGAGATCGCGATCCGCTTTAAGCCGGCGCCGCTGTCGCAGTTCCAGGGCACGCCGGTCAGCGAGCTTGACGCCAACTGGTTGGTCATCCGCATTCAGCCGCAGGAGGGCATCTCCTTGCAGTTCGAGGTGAAGAAGCCGGGGCCGGAGATGCACCTCGCCTCGGTGCGCATGGACATGCTCTACAAGGACTTCTTCGCCCACGAGCCCAACGTTGGTTACGAGACGCTGCTCTACGACGTGATGATCGGCGACGCGACGCTGTTCAACCGCGCCGACATGGTCGAGGACGCTTGGCGCGTGGTGCAGCCGGTGCTGGATGCCTGGGGCGCCGGCGGCGAGCCGGCGTTGTACGCGTCGGGCGCGGCTGGCCCGAAGGAGGCCGACGACATGCTGGCGCGCGACGGCGGTCGGCATTGGCGGCTGGTCGGAGACGCGAAGTAGACAACATCCGCGTCATTCCGGGGCGCACTCGGCGCGAACCGGAGAGCTCGGCCGGTCCGGAAAAGCGGCGCTCACCGGTCCCGGACTTGCGCTTCGCTCCATCCAGAGTATCTTGGTTTGAGCACGTACGGTGCTGCGGTAAAAGGTCGATGCCACGTTCTTCCTGGTCACGACCGGCGCGGCGCTCGCGTCAGGAACAACCGCAGGAACTGCCGCTCCTCGTCCGCCATCAGCTTCCGCTCGGAGCCGGGCACTTTCATCCAGCTGTGGCCGCCGGCATAAGTGACCAGGCGCGTCGTCACGCCGTTCGCTGTCAGGGTGTCGAACAACCTGAGCGACTGCGTCGGCGCCACCACCGCGTCCGACATGCCTTGCTCGATGTAGATCGGTGCCGTGCCGCGGCCGACGAGGAACAGCGGCGAAGCCTCGCGGAACGCCGCCATGTCGGACGGCTGCAACTCACGCCCCAGCAACTGCTCGACGTAGATCTTGAGCGGCCCGGGATCGACGAGATCGACGGGCCCGAAATTATCGACGGCGCAGGCCACCGAGACCGGCTGCGCCGGCAGCAGCGCGGCCATATCGGAGGGCTCGATCGTCGGCTTGGCGGCGAGGAAGACGGCGAGATGTCCACCGGCGCTCTCGCCGTAGGCGCAGAGCCGTCCGGCATCCAAACCGAGCGCGCCGGCGTTGGCGCGCAGCCAGCGCACGGCGAGCTGGACGTCGGCGAGTTGCGACGGCCACAGCGTGTCCGGCCGATCCTTCTTGACCAGCCGGTAGTCGACCGTCGCGGCGAACAGCCCGTCGTGCGCCAGCGCCTTGCACAGCGGCACCAGCTCGTTCTTGTCGCCCCCAAACCAGCCGCCGCCGTGGATCAGCACGACGCCAGCGTGCGGTTTGCGGCTGCTCCCGGCCGGCAAGCAGGCGGTCAGCGTCTGCTCGGGCAGCGGACCGTAGGCGACGTCGCGCCTGACGCTTCCGTCGGGCGCAGATACCGCTGGCGGGGCGGCCAGCACGAGCGCGGCGGCAAAACTCCATCCGAGCGCGCTTCGCCTCGCTCGGACCCTCACTTGGCGTCGCCGAAGGCGCGGCCGATGACCGGGGTCGAGGGCGAGGCCATGTCGCGCGGCTCCATCGTGCCGGCGACGAAGCCGAGCCGGCCAGCCTCGACCGCGAGCGCGAACGCCCGCGCCATCGCCACCGGATCGCGCGCCTTGGCGATGGCGGTGTTCAGCAGCACGGCGTCGTAGCCGAGCTCCATCGCCTCTGCGGCGTGCGAGGGCGTGCCGAGCCCGGCATCGACCACCAGCGGCACGCCGGGAAAATGCCCACGCAGCGCACGCAGACCGTAGCGGTTGTTGAGGCCGCGCGCGGAGCCGATCGGGGCGCCCCAGGGCATCAGCACCTCGCAGCCGACACCCAGCAGCTTGTCCGCGACGACGAGGTCCTCGGTGCAATAGGGAAACACCTGGAAGCCGTCGCGCGCGAGCATGTCCGCCGCCTCGACCAGCCCGAAGGGGTCGGGCTGCAGCGTGTCGTCCTCGCCGATGACCTCGAGCTTGATCCAGGGCGTGCCGAACACCTCGCGCGCCATCTGCGCCGTGGTGATCGCCTCCTTGGCGGTGCGGCAACCCGCGGTGTTGGGCAGCACGGTGACGCCGAGCTCGCGGATCAGCGCCCAGAAGCTTTCGCCGGCGCGCCCGGTGCCGGACTCGCGGCGCAGCGACACGGTGACGATCCCGGCGCCGGCGGCCCGCACGCTGTCGGCCATGACCTTGGGACTCGGGAACAGCGCCGTGCCGCAGATCAGCCGCGAGGCGACGGGCGTGCCGTAGAATGCGAGGCTGTCGAACATCGCTCATCTTTAGCGAAGAGCGATGCCAGGGGAAAGTCGGCGACAAGAATGCCGAGACGTGGATGCCGTTCACGATTTTTTTGGCGGCCGGACAAACCGTGGCAGCGAGCGGCGGCAGACAAAACGGAGGGGTTGCCCGAACCCGGATCCCAGTGGCGCACATAGCTATGTTGTAAATCTCCGGTCGAATTGAAAGCCGATGGCGGAGCTGAACATCCGTCGGACGCCCATTGAGGAGCACGGACCTTATGTAGGAGACAGTGCGTCCAGTGACGCGTCCCTTCATCTACCAGCTGAAGCGGTAGCTGATCGCCAGATCGATGCCGCCGTCCATGAAACCGAAGGAGCTGGCCGGCGACATCATGGCGTCGGCGGTGCCGGCTTTAGCGTCCCCGGCATGGGTGTCGATCGTTACGAGGTCGGCGTGGTGATACGAGGCGGCCTCCTGCACGGTCTCGATGACCTCGGTCGAGATATCCCGGATCTTCACGGTCAGCATGGTTCGTTCGAAACCTCGATGCGCGGCCTTCCTCGCCCATCTACAGCTGCGGCGTCGCCGGCGGCGGAACGAAATCCAACCACCATCGGGCCCTCCATCTCTCGCGTGGCACCTGACCGATTGCGGAGCGCCCGGCGCTGTGGTGATGCTCCGTCGGGGGGAAGAGCACGATGGACGCGGCGGTCGAGGAGAAGACGATCGAGACCCGCGTACCGGCGCGGCTCGACGCGCTGCACTGGGGGCATTTCCATACGCTGGTGATCGCCGCGCTGGGCATCACCTGGATCCTCGACGGGCTGGAGGTGACCTTCGCCGGGCTGATCTCCGGCGCGCTGAAGCACGACAGGGCGCTGCACTTCACCGACACCCAGATCGGCATCGGGAACAGCTTCTATCTCGCCGGCGCGGTGGTCGGCGCGTTGGCGTTCGGCTGGGCCACCGACCGGCTCGGCCGGCGCAAGCTGTTTTTCGTGACGCTCGGCCTCTATCTCGTCGCCACCGCGGCGACGGCCTTTTCGTGGAATCTCTTCTCCTACTCGCTGTTCCGCTGCTTGACCGGCGCCGGCATCGGCGGCGAATATTCCGCCGTGAACTCGACGATCCAGGAGTTCATCCCGGCGCGCTACCGCGGCCGCACCGATCTCGCCATCAACGGCTCGTTCTGGATCGGCGGCGCCGTCGGCGCGCTGGCCTCGCTGGTGTTCCTCAACCCGGACGTCGTGCCGGCGCAATACGGCTGGCGCGCCGTGTTCTTCATCGGCTCGTTTCTCTCGCTCGGCATCATCTTCCTGCGCACCTACATCCCCGAGAGCCCGCGCTGGCTGGCGATCCACGGCCAGGAGCGCGAGGCCGAAAAGGTGATGGGCGATATCGAGGACG
>CAXTQM010000087.1:4791-8383 GCA_964246205.1 uncultured Beijerinckiaceae bacterium
CATATCCAGTACGTCGGCTGGTACATGCTGCCGTTCGCCATCGGCAACGCGCTGGGACCGCTGGTCCTGGGGCCGCTGTTCGACTCGTTCGGCCGCAAGCCGATGATCACCCTCACCTACGCCCTCTCGGGTGTGCTGCTGATCGCCACCGGCCTCCTGTTCGCGCTGGGGCTTTTCACCGCCACCGAGCAGGTGATCGCCTGGTCGGTCATCTTCTTCTTCGCCTCGTCGGCGGCAGGCGCGGCCTATCTGACCGTCAGCGAGGTATTCCCCGTCGAGATCCGCGCGCTGGCGATCGCCATCTTCTACGCCTTCGGCACCGGCATCGGCGGCATCGTCGCGCCGCTGGCCTTCTCCTGGCTGATCGGCACGCACTCGCGCTGGGCGCTGTTCGGCGGCTATGTCTTCGCCGCGCTGCTGATGATGGTGGCGGCGGCGCTCGAGGCGGTCTGGGGCATCGCCGCCGAGGGCAAGTCGCTCGAGGCCATTTCCGAGCCGCTGTCGGCCGCCGCCTGAGCCTTAACCTGCCGCTCACGTTTGCGTGTGATAGCAGGGAGCGGAGACGACCGATGCTTTCTCAATGGGCCCTGTTCCTGCGCGACGAGCGCGGTGCCACGTCGATCGAGTACGCGCTCATCGCAGGACTGATGTCGTTGTTGATTATCGGCGGCGTGACAGCGATCGGCTCGCGCCTGCAGACCAAGTTCTACGGCCCCGTCACCCAGGGCTTCAGCTGAGGCGCGAGCGCTACTTCTTGCAGTCGCCGAGCTGCTTCTCCTCGATGGAGAACACGTCGCCCTCTTTCACGCCTACGTCCTTCACCGTGCACATCCGCCCGTTGGAGTCGGCGAAGCGCGCCTCGTAGGTGCCTGTCGGCACGCCGACGATCTTCAGACGCTCGTCGTGGTCGACGGCGCCGTCCTTGTCGTTCTTGCACTGATCCGGTCCGAACTTGTCGGTTCCGGTCGGCGCCAGCTCGAACTTGGTGATCGTGTTGTCGGTCAGGTTCCAGAAGCGCGTCGACTTGGCGGACGCGGCCGTCGGTTCAGCGGCGAGGATCAGGAGAGCGGTCAGGGTCGTGCGCATGGCTTCCGGTCCTCGGGTCGTCAGAGCTGGGCCTGGATGCGTTTCGCGACCTCGTAGGCGCGGCGCTCCAGCAGGGTCGGCGTCTCGCACACGTAGGTCAGCGCCTGCCGGCGTTCTTTGAAGATGCGCTGGTCCCAGGCGAAATCGGTATTGTCCGAAGTGGCGGCGATGCCGGTCGGGCCCTTCACGTCGGACATCTTCTCGCTGATGGCGTCGCCCTCCTTGCGCATTCGTTCGGCGAGACGCTCCTGGCCGCGCGCATAGCGCATGATGCCTTCGAGGATCTCGCCGCGATTGGTGTTGATGATGTCGAGCACGCCGACGAACAGCTCGGTGAGCTTCTTGTCCTTGTCCTTGCCGGCATCCTTGGCGAAGCTCGCGAGCAGCGGGTCGACCTGGTCGAGAGGCATCCGGCGCGAGGCAAGCTTCTGCGCCAGCACGGCGACGACATTGTCCTGGTCCCAGTCCTTGCCTTCGTCGAGGTTCGGGCCGGACCAGATCGTGCCGCCGCTGATCGTGGGCACCTTACGCTGGGCACAGGGCCATTGCACCGTGGCCTCGGTCGGGTCCGCGGCGAAGCTCTCGGTGGTGCCGGAGCTCGGCGTCGCCAAGGGCATCGCCTTGCCGCCGTCCGCGGTCGAGCCTGGAGCCCGGGCCGGCTCGGCGCCGCCCTGCGTCGTCGTCGATTGGGGCTGCTGCTGCAGCGTCGGCTCGGCACCGGCAGCCGGCACGACGCCGCCTTCCGTCGGTTGGCCACCCGCGCCCTGAGCGCCGACGGGCGAGGTGGCGAGCAAGGCCGCGGTCGCGACGGCGAGCAGAACGGACGACGAGCGAATATCCAAACGCATGATCAGTCTCCAGGGCCGCCGCGCCGCGCCAGCATCCCGCGACCGGGATCGTAGGCGAGCACGGACAGGGTGAAGGTGACGATCGTCGTACCGGCCACCACGGCGAAGCTCAGCCAGTCGAATTGCGCGTAAAGCGCGAAGCGCACCAGTTCGACGGCATAGTTGAAGGGGTTGTAGACGCAGACCCAGTAGACGATCTCGCTCTTCTCGCGGACCTTCCAGAGCAGCTTGAGGGCCGAGGAGGCGAAGAACATCGGGAAGATGATGAAGTTCATCACGCTGGCGAAGTTCTCCATCTGCTTGATTTGCGAGGAGATCAGCAGGCCGATGGAGCCGAGCATCAGGCCGGTCAAGATGAAGGCGGGAAGGGCGGTGAGGTAGCCGATGTCCGGGAAATCGTTGCCGTAGATCCAGGTGATCAGCAAAAACACGTAGACCTGCGCCACCGAGACGATGACGCCGGCGAGCAGCTTGGCGAACAGCAGCGACCAGCGCGGAAACGGGCTCGTCAGCAGCACGCGCATCGAGCCGACCTCGCGATCGTAGACCATCGACAGCGAGGATTGCATGCCGGCGAAGAGCTGGATCATCGCCGCGATGCCCGGCATGATGTAGATCTCGTAGGGCTCGTAGGTGACGTAGGGCGGCTGGATCGAGGTGCCGAGCGCGTCGATGCCGACCGCGAAGAGGAACAGCCAGATTACCGGCCGTACCATGGCCGAGAGGAAGCGCTCGTACTGGTTCACGAACTTGCGCAGCTCGCGATCGACGATGCCGCCGAAGCAGATGCCGTAGCCGGCGATCCCGAGCGAGCGTTTGACCCGCACGCCGCCGAGACCGGTGCCGTCGAGCGTCATGTCGCTCATCTCGCGAGCTCCTTGGTGGAGGTGTCCAGCGTCATTGCCTTGAAGGCGTCGACCAGCGTACGGCTCTCGCTACTCGAGGTAATTTCCTCCGAGCGGCCGTCGGCGATGATCCGACCCGCGTGCAGCACGTAGACCTTGTCGCTCGGCTCGATTTCGTCGAAGATATGGGTCGACCACAAAACCGACAGGCCTTCCTCGCGCACGAGGTCGCGCACGATGCGCACGATGTCGGAGCGCGACGCCAGATCGAGGCCCACCGTCGCCTCGTCGAGCAGCAGCAGCCTCGGGCCGTGAACCAGCGAGCGCGCGATCTCGATGCGTCGGGACTGGCCGCCCGACAGCGTGCGCACCTTATCCCTGGCGCGGCTGGTCATGCCGACGCGCTCCAGCAGCCGGTCGATCTGGCGGCGCGCCTCGAGGCCGCGCATGCCGTGCAGCGCGGCGTGGTAGTTCAGGTTCTGGCGCACGCTGAGGTCGCCGTCGAGTGTCGGCTTCTGGAACACCACGCCCATCTCGGCCAACGCCAGCGAGGACTCGCGCTGGAGATCGCGGCCGAACACGCCGACATGGCCTTCCTTGTTGTTGTAGAGCCGGGTGATGATGGCAAACAGCGTGGTCTTGCCGGCACCGTTGGGGCCAAGCAGCGCGGTGAAGACGCCGCGCTCGACGCGCAAAGAGACGTGATCGAGCGCGGTGCGCGCGCCGAAGCGGTGGGTGACGTCGGCGACGTCGAGGGCTGGGCTGTCGACCATCATCGGCAAGACACGTCTCGAAGCAGCATCAGTGCGGCGA
>CAXTQM010000088.1:0-7974 GCA_964246205.1 uncultured Beijerinckiaceae bacterium
GCTGTGCGACCCGCAGACCTCCGGCGGGCTGCTGGTCTCGGTCCGCGCAGACCGCGCCACCGACATCGTCGAACGCTGCAAGGCCGCCGGCTTCGCCCAGGCCGCGATCATCGGCACGATGGCCGCCGGTGCGCCACTGGTGACGGTGGGGTGAGGGCGGCGGCGGCGTAGGAGGGTGCCGGTCTCGCAGGTCGGATCGGTGGCGACGTGGCGCATCGCGGTGACGACCTGACGGGCGAAGGTGTTGTCGGGCTTGGCGACGTCGACCGGCGTGAAGGTCAGGCCGGCGCCCAGCGTGCGCACGGTGGAGGCGGCTTCCACCGTCTCTAAGCCAGTAGGGCGTGCGCTCCGAGGTTACGGGCGATGACACTGGCAAGACGGTTTTCGCCGTCGAAGGAAGGGCGGCCAGCTGCGATGTCGGCGAGCGGCCTCGTCGATTTCGGCGATGTCGCGGTACGCGGCAGGGACCATAGTTGTTGTCGACGAGCCGCGACATCGGTCGCCCGAAATATCGACGAACCCTGACTGCGGTCATCTGTTTTGTCGGGCCTCAAAACCGCGACGGGTCGACACTCTCGCTCCGGCCGCGCTCGGCCCGGAAGGCTCAACGCGAGCGGAGATAAGGTTATAATACCTACACGATCCGCATGGCGCAGGCAAGTGCGGCCGGCGCTAGCCAAGGCGGCGGGAACAGTGTAGGCAGCCGCCTTCCCGAGATGTCATCCGGCGGGCGAAGCGCCCCCGCGTGTCCCGCCGAGGGGCAGCCGCCCCTTCGATAGAGTTGATCCCATGGCCGTCCCGAAGCGCAAGACCTCCCCGATGAAGCGCGGCTTTCGCCGCTCCGCCGATGCCCTGGCGCAGCCGACCTACGTCGAGGACAAGGATTCGGGCGAGCTGCGCCGGCCGCACCACATCGATCTCAAGACCGGCATGTACAAGGGACGCCAAGTGCTGACGCCCAAGGCCGCCGACGCCGACTAGGGCCTCGGAGCTCGGCGTCAGGCCCGCCCCCCGAGCCAGGTCTCGCCGGAAAGGTCGCGGCGGGCGCGGTCGAGCTCCTCGGTGTAGCGCCGCAGCACGTGGGCCTCGCTGAGCAGGCCGACTACGCGGCGATCGGTGGCGCTCTCGACCACCGCCAGCGCCTCGCCCTCGATCGCCTCGAATACTTGCGCCGCCTCTTGTATGTTCATGTCGCGGGTCAGCACCCGGTCGGCGTGTCGGAGCAGCCGGGCCAGCGGCTGCCGGCAGCGGGCGTCGTCGGGCGCCAGCATGTGCACCTCGTGCAGCGACACCATGCCGGCGTAGCGGCCGTAGGGATCGGTGGCGACGATCCAGTTGTCGCCGCCGAGCGGGTGGCTCTCCAGGAAGCTGCGCAGCGTGACGTCGGCGTAGGCGGTGTCGATGTCGTGGCGCATCAGCCGGCCGACGGTGAGCGAGCGGATCCAGCCGACGTCCTGCGCCGAGCGGATGGTCTCGCCGCGCAGGTGCAGGCGCCAGGTGGCGAAGCTGTAGCCGAAGATGCGGCGCACGATGACGCTGTCGAGCGTGGTGGTGGCGAGGATCAGGATCGAGAGCGCGAAGTCGCCGGTCGATTCCAGGGCGAGGAAGCTCATGGTCAGCGGCCCGCCTATGATGGTGACCGACATGCCGGCCATGCCGACGACGGCGCAGGTGGTGGCGTCGAGCGGCACGCCCGGCGCCGCGACGGCCGCCAGGGCGTGGAACAGCGCGCCGGTGAGGCCGCCGAGGTAGAGCGAGGCGAAGAACAGGCCGCCGCGGAAGCCGCTGCCGATCGAGATCGCCGAGGCGCAGGACTTCAGCAGCAGCGTCACGGCGACGAGCAGCACCGGCGGCGGGGCTCGCAGCAGCGCCGCCAGCGCGCCGTGGCCGGCCGAGAGCATGTGCGGCGTGACGAGCGCCATGGCGCCGAGCCCGATGCCGCCGACGGCCGGCTGCAGCCAAACCGGGATGCGGCTGCGGCGAAACGCTTCCTCGGTCAGCGTCACGCCGCGCATGATGGTGATTCCGAGCCCGGCGCAGGCCAGCGACAGCAGCAGCAGCAGGGCGATGCCGCCGCTGGTCAGCGTCGCCGTCGCGGAGATGTGGTCGATGAACGGCTCGCCCATGCCGATCGAGCGGGCGACCAGCACGCCGGAGATCGCCGCCGCCACCACGGGCGCCAGGCCGAAGGGCGTGTAGCTGCCGATGATGATCTCGAAGCCGTAGAAGGCGCCGGTGAGCGGCGCGCCGAAGGCGGCGGCGATGGCGCCGGCTGCGCCCGCGCCGACCATCATCCGCAGGTCGGAGCGGCGTAGATTGAAGCTGCGGCCGAGCCAGGAAGCCAGGCCCGAGCCGAGCTGGGTGTAGCCGGCCTCGAGCCCGACCGAGGCGCCGAAACCGTTGGAGCACAGGGTCTGCGCCCCGATGACGAGGGAATCCACCACCGACATGCGGCCGCCGGCGAGCGCGTTGGCCTCGATGGGATCGACAGGGCGACGCCGGCGGCGGCGCAGCAACAGCTTGTTGCCGGCGCCGAGCAGCAGCCCGCCGCAGACCGGCATCAAGGCTAGCCACGGGCTGAGCAACCGCTCCGAAGCGCTCAGCGCGGCGTGGCCGTAGAGCAGCTGGTGGAGGCCGGCGGCCAGCCGCGACAGGCTGGTGGTGGTGAGCCCGGCGACGATGCCGATCACCACGGAGAGGCAGATGAGGCCGACCTCGCCGGCGCGGATGCTATTGCGCAGCCGCGTGCCCAGCACACGCGCCGGGGCGACGCGTACCGCCGCCTCGCCGGCGGGTGGCTCGCCGTCGCGGGTCACGGGCACTCCAATGGCATGCGCCTGCTATGGCGCAACCGTCCCGGCGCGCCAACCGGCAAAAAAAACCCGGCGCGAGGCCGGGCTTTCGTGGTCGCGATGGAGCCTCGCCGGCTCAGTGGGCGTGGGCGCCGAGAGCGCCGATGCCGGTTTCGGAGCGGACGTACTGGGCGTCGAACAGCGCCTTCTCGCGGCGCGCCCGCGCGCTGTTGTCGATCAACGACACGATGATGATGCCGGCGAAGGCCAGAGGCATCGAGAAGATCGCGGGGTAGTCGTAGGGGAAGATCGCATGGGCATGGCCGAGCGACTTCACCCAGAAGGCGTCGCTGAGCACCACCATGGTGATCGAGGTCGCGAGGCCAAGCCAGCCGCCGACCAGCGCGCCCAGCGTCGTCGTCTTGCGCCACAGGATCGACATCAGTAGCACCGGGAAGTTGCAACTCGCCGCCACGGCGAAGGCGAGACCGACCATGAAGGCGACGTTCTGCTTCTCAAAGATGTAGCCGAGGTAGATCGCCACGAGGCCGATCACCAGCGCCGAGATCTTGGAGATCGTCACCTCGTGCCGCTCCGTGGTGCGGCCGCGGGCGAACACGTTGGCGTAGAGGTCGTGGCTGACCGCCGAGGCGGCGGCCAGCGTCAGGCCCGACACTACCGCGAGGATCGTCGCGAAGGCGACCGCCGCGATGAAGCCGTAGAGGATGTTGCCGCCGACCGCCTTCGAGAGATCGACCGCCGCCATATTGTCGCCGCCGACGAGATCCTTGATCTTGTCGAAGCCGCCTGTCGCGCTATGCTTGAAGAAGCTCGGATCGTTCATCAGGTAGACGATGGCACCGAAGCCGATGATGAAGGTGAGGATGTAGAAATAACCGATGAAGCCGGTGGCGTAGAGCACCGACTTCCGCGCCTCGCGCGCATCCTTCACGGTGAAGAAGCGCATCAGGATATGCGGCAGGCCGGCGGTGCCGAACATCAGCGCGAGCCCGAGCGAGATGGCCGAAACCGGATCCTTCAGGAAGCCGCCCGGGCCCATCAGCTTGGCCACCTTGGGATGGACCTCCACGGCGGCCTGGAACAGGGCGTCGGGATTGAAGTGAAAGCGGATCAACACCAGCAGCGCCATGAGCGAGGCGCCGAACAGCAGCAGCCCGGCCTTGATGATCTGCACCCAGGTCGTCGCCTTCATGCCGCCGAAGGCGACATAGACGATCATCAGCAGGCCGACGATGACCACGGCGTAGAGGTACTCGAGGCCGAACAGCAGCTGGATCAGCTTGCCGGCACCCACCATCTGCGCGATCAGGTAGAGCGCGACGACGACCATGGTCCCGCAGGCCGAGAGGATGCGGATTGGGGTCTGCTCGAGGCGGTAGGAAACGACGTCGGCGAAGGTGTACTTGCCGAGGTTGCGCAAGGGCTCGGCGATCAGGAACAGCACGATCGGCCAGCCGACGAGGAAGCCGACAGAGTAGATCAGCCCGTCGAAGCCGTTCTTGTAGACGAGGCCGGAGATGCCGAGGAACGAGGCCGCCGACATGTAGTCGCCGGCGATGGCGAGGCCGTTCTGGAAGCCGGTGACGCCGCCGCCGGCCGCGTAATAGTCCGACGCCGTCTTCGACGTCATGGCGGCGCGGTAGGTGATGACCAGCGTCAGCGCCACGAAGATGAAGAACATGATGATGGCGGCAATGTTGAGCGGCGCCTTCGTGACCTGGCCGGAGATGCCTTCGCCGGCGGCGAGGGCGGCGCCGCCGCCGATCGCGACGAGCGCGATGCTGGCCGCCAGGGATTTGGGAAAGCGGATCATCGGTTCATCTCCGCACGCAGCTCGCGGTTCAGGCGGTCGAAGGTGGTGTTGGCCACCGCCACGTAGATTGCGACGAGGACGAAGGTGGAAACGAGGACGAACAGGCCGAGCACCAGCCCGAGCGTCACTTGCTTGCCGAACACGACCTCGGACAGCAGGCCCTTGTCGAAGGCGATCAGCGCGATGAAGCCGTAGTAGATCACCAGCATGATCACGGCGAGCGTCCAGCCCAGCGCGGCCCGCGTGCGCGTCAGCTTCTGGAACGTTGGATTGGCCATCATGGCCCGCGTCGCCGCGTCGTCGGTGTCGATTTCCCGTCCACTCACGTCACTTTCCTCCCCATGCCGCCGCCGACGGCCGTCTCGTTCCCGCGACCGTGTCGAGACGGTTCGCGACTTGCTCCGACAAGACCCATACCCGCCAACGGCCGAAAAGCCGTGCCATCCCGCGACGCCCGTCGCGAGATGGCACAGCCGAGCCAAACAATCGAGCGCAACCTATAAGAGGCCCGGCGCGGCGTCGATGGAGCAACCATGTGCCGTTCGTCTAGAATCGTCCTTTTGACAATATTTGCAGCAGTGCTGCCGTCGGCCGCCTTCGCGCAGTTCTACGGCTTTCCGAGCGAAGTCGGCGTCGTCGACGACGGCTTCGGCGTGCTGCCGCCGCTGCCGCCGGCGCAGCCCCCGGCCGGCTCCGCCGATGCGCCGCCGCCGTTCTTCGCCAGGCCACCGGCAGCACCGCCGCCCTGCCCGCTCGTGATCAAGATCGGTCGCGGGCTGAAGCACGTCGCCGGCACTCGCGTGGTCTACGGCCGTCCGATCTGCCCCTGACGGGCTGCCTCCGCCCGAGGTCGGGGTTGCCGATCCCCCGTTCGACAGTAAGTGACTCCGGGCAAGCCCGACGCATTCCGCGTCTCCACGTTCGAGGATACGCCATGAGCCAGCCCAAAACCCTGCGCGACGTCTCCGGCCTCGGCAACGAGCCGCCCAGCCTCACCGGCTCGACGCTGATCATGATCGACCTGCAGAACACCTACCGCGAGGGGGTGATGAAGCTCGAAGGTGTCGAGCCGGCGATCAAGGAGGCGGCGAGCCTGCTCGCGCGGGCGCGCGAAGCCGGCATCCCGATCTTCCACATCCAGCACGACGCCGGCGCCGGCTCGCCCTACGACCTGCACGACCGCGTCGGCGCCATCGCCGAAGAGGTCGCGCCGCGCGATGGCGAGACGGTCATCGTCAAGAACTATCCCAGCGCCTTCGTCGGCACCGAACTGCAGCGGCAGCTGTCAGAAGCCGGCACCAAGGACCTCATCCTGGCCGGCTTCATGACCCACATGTGTGTGAACTCGACCGCCCGTTCCGCCTTCAACCTCGGCTTCCGGCCGACGGTCGTCGCCTCGACCACGGCGACGCGCAACTTGCCGGGGCCCGACGGCTCAGTGGTTTCTGCGGCGGCGCTGCAGCAGGCGAGCCTCGCCGGTCTGGCGGACCTGTTCGCGGTGATCGTGCCGAAGGGCAGCGATATCCGGGGATAGCGCACGGTTCCGACGCGGTATCATTCCGGGCTTGCAAGCGATAACCCAGACCCGCTGTGCCTCGTTTTCCTGATGAGCTCGGACACCCGGTTGGTTCAGCTTCGTCTTCGTCGCCCTTCAATGACGTCGCTCCGAGAGGCGCCGCCAGCCTCGGGCAAGGCATCCCTGCTCGACTGTCCTCTCCATCGGGAGAGCGGCCTTGAGCTTCGCCATCGTCTGATCGTCGGCTAGGGGCATTGTGCTATTGGGAAGCCACGTCTTTGCCCTGGCGGCCCTTACGAGTTCTTCGTCATCGACAGCCCGGCGTTCGGCGCCATTATCGTCGCCAACTCGCCGCCCAAAATCAAGGACGGGAACGTGGTCGCCCGCGAGATCGGCGAGATCGCGGAGAACGCCGGCATCGCGGTGATCGAGGACAAGGCTCTGGCAAGGTTTATGTACGACATTGCCGAGAGATCGAAGATTTCCCGCCGATGCTACGAAGCCGTTGCAAGCTGATCAGTTTTCTTCAGGCGCGCGGCACCACGCGCCGCCCTGCCGCGAAAGCATGCCATGCTTGATCCAGTCACCGACGATGCCTGCAGGCGCGCCGCCCTCCTCGCCACCGCGCTCGGCGAGACCCTGGCGGAGCTGCGCCTGATCGAGCCCGGCGACCTGATCGGCTATATCCGCGCCGGCCACTGGGCTGTTATCGGCGATCTCGTGCAATCCTCCGCCGAGATGTACTTGCGCAAGGGCGCGCTCGACTTCACCTGCATGGCCGATTTCATGTTGGACTGGTCGAGCTGCCCCTCGGTCGCGCTGGAGATGGAGTTCCAGGATCCGGCGGTCAGCGTCTTCTTCACGCTCTTCCTCGACCGGGACGACGGCGCGGTGGCGCTGCGCCGAGTGTGGTTCCCGACCACGCCCGTCGACGCGGCCGAGGGCACGCGATGGCTGGCCGAAGCCTTAGCCGACGCGCGCGTGAGCTACGGCTCGATCGCGCCGCTGGCCACCAGGAGGCGGTGAGGCCGTCTCGAGCACCACCTGCTGCGGCTTGATGGCGAGTGGGCTGCCCCTTCCCAAAGCTACGCTGCGCAGGTCGGTGATACCAGCCAGTCTATCGATCAATCAAAAAGTGATGTTGAGTTCGATTTGCGGCTCCACCTGTCTAGAGCTGTTATGACCGGCGACGCCGAACGCCGCTCCAGCTACGATTCCAAGATTGTTGGTGAAGGAATATTCGAGAGCGGGAGCAATCTGCGTCGTGTCGGCGGCTCCACTGGCGAACATCGTTGCGGAGTCATTGTTCTCGGTGCCGTGGACATGGTTGGCGGTGTTGAAGCCGTGAAAGACATCGAACGCGAACACGAACTTCTGCGTGAAGCTGTACTCGATCGCGGCACCGAAGGTGCCGCTGATCCCGGCAGTTGCGGAGCCATTGAAAACACCATCCGTCCCGAACGTGGTGAAGCCATGAAGACCGACACTCGCGAGCGGCAGCTCGCCATTCGCATAAACGCGGATGCGGATCGGGTGCTCGCTGTTGTCGAGCAGAACGGACTGACCGATCAGTCCCAGCCTCGCGCGATATGTTCCTCCGCCGAAGCCGTCGGAGTCCGTTGCGAGCCTTTCGTACCGTCCGGTCGGCAGGTCCACGCCGACGCTCGCTGTTATAGCCGGCCGCGCGGTGCTGCTATTTCCCCGGAGAAGGAGGTAGTCAAGGTCGACCGCCGTGTCTCCAATCCGGCTTCCGCTTTTGAAACCGGTCTGGTCAGAGATTGCAGCCGTCGTCGGAATGATCTGTATCGTGAAGACGTCGGTGACGCCGTATC
>CAXTQM010000088.1:7984-8380 GCA_964246205.1 uncultured Beijerinckiaceae bacterium
ACCTTGTTGGCGACGACGCTGGCACCTCCCTTGGCGTCGTAAGCCCCGGCCTGCAAAGCGTAGAGAACCGTAGGCTGTATGGAAAGCGTGCCGGCTTTGGTCACCGCAGGATTCGGTGCCAAAAGGGATCCGATATAGTAAGGGTCTATTCCGAATTGGTCGGTGAGCGATGCTGCAAAGGCGCATGCATTCGGCGACACGATGAGCGCAAGCGAAACGCGAGTGATATACTTTAGCGGGACTGCCGACTTCGTTTGTGCCAGCCGCATTGTGCACGGTGGACGGCAGCGCGCGGCCAATCGAACGCTCATGAGCGACTTGGCGACAGCGGTGCAGCGCTTGTCGCTTCCCGCCGGAGCTGTCGTTTCGCGGCGCGAGCGGCACAGCCCTTCGGTT
>CAXTQM010000089.1:0-8360 GCA_964246205.1 uncultured Beijerinckiaceae bacterium
AAGCTTACGGCGGCGAGGGTCGTGACGCGGATCATGCGATTCTCCTGTTTCGGTTGCGCGTAACGGATATGGCGCGGCATCGACCAAAGGCAATCAATTGCGCGCAACCAATCTCGTCTGTTGTCGAGCGGTTCAGGCTGTCGGCGTGCGAAGCAGGGCTTCCAGCGTCTCGATGCGGTCGGCCTCGCGCGTCGGCTTGTCCCAGCGGATGCGAGCGACGCGTGGAAAGCGCATGGCGACGCCCGAGCGGTGTCGCGTCGAGCGGTTCAACCCTTCGAAGGCGATCTCCAGCACCAGGCCCTCTTCGAGGCCGTGCACCACCTCGCGCACCGGGCCGAAGCGCGCCGTGGTGTTGTTGCGCACGAAGCGATCGAGCTTGGCGAGCTCGACGTCGGTGAAGCCGGAATAGGCCTTGCCGACCGGCACCAGGGCGTCGCCCTCGTCCTCGGCGCGCCAGACGCCGAACGTGTAGTCCGAATAGAATGAAGAGCGCTTCCCCGAGCCGCGCTGGGCATACATCATCACCGCATCGACGGTGTAGGGCTGGCGCTTCCACTTCCACCACTGGCCCTTCGGCCGGCCCGGCACGTAGGGCGCATCCTTGCGCTTCAGCATCAGCCCTTCGACAGCCTCGGCGTCGTTGCCGGCGCCCGCTGCGCGCGGGTCGCGGCGCGCCGCCGCCACGTCAGCGAGGCTGGCGAAGGCGACCGGCGCCGACACGTCGAGCTTGGGGTGAGCCGCCGCGGCGACGAAGGCCTCAAGCCTGCCGCGCCGCTCGACGAAGGGGAGGGCGCGCAGGTCGTCGCCGTCCCGCGACAGCAGGTCGTAGGCGCGGATGTGCACGGGATAGTCGGCCATCAGCTTGGCCGAGACGACGCGGCGGTTGAGGCGCTGCTGCAACACGCCAAAGGGCTGCACCAGGCCCTCGCGAACGACCAGCAATTCGCCATCGAGGGTGAAGCGCTCGGAGGGCAGCGCGGCGAGCATGTCGCCGAGATCGGGGAAGGTGCCGGAGATGTCCTCTCCGGTGCGCGAATAGAGGCGGACCACGGTGGTGCCGTCGGCTTCCGCGCCGCGCACCGCCTGGACGCGGATGCCGTCCCACTTCCATTCGGCGACGTAGGCCTCGGGCGTGATGCCCTCGAAGTCGCGCTCCTCGAGCGGATGCGCCAGCATGGCCGGGGCGAAGGGCGCCGGATCCACCGCCTCGGGGCGCTCGCCGCGGCCCTCGACCCAGGCGAACAGCTCGACGTAGGGCGCGGCCAGCCCGTGCCAAATTTCCTCGATCTCGTTGGCGGCGCGGGCGCCGATCTCCGCCACGGCGGTCTTGGCGAGGCGGGCCGAAACGCCGACGCGCAGCGAACCGGTGATGAGCTTCAACAGCGCCCAGCGGCCGGTCTCGTCGAGCCGGTCGAGCCAGCCCGCGATCAGCGCCGGCAGGCCGAGCTTGCCGATCGTGGCGAGACCCAGGACGACCGCCGAGAGGCTCGGCGGCGTGTCCTCGCCTTCGGACGGCGGCGGGGCCGGCCACAGCAGGGCGACCGTCTCGGAAAGGTCGCCGACGTAGTCGTAGGAGAGATCGAACAGGTAGGGGTCGACGCGCGCGGCGATCAGCGCCCGGATGAGGTTCGGCTTGGCGTGCTGGAACGACAGCACGCCGGTCAGCGCCGCCAGCGCCCAGCCGCGCTCCGGGTCCGGCGTCGTGCGGAAATACTCGACCATCAGCCGCAGCTTGTTGTTGCGGGAGGGCTCGTAGCCGAGGCGGTCGAGCAGCAGGGCGAAGCGGTTCATGTGGGTGGAGATGTAGGGTGGGTCTCCGCCGAGGCGAAGCGCTGCGTCGTTCCGGAAAGAAGAGGCGCTACACGAGGCCGGCGGCGATGTTGATCGTCAGCGCCAGGATGGCCGAGTTGAAGAAGAACGAAAGTATCGAATGCACCAGGGAGGTCCGTCGGATCTGCTTGGAGGTGATCTCGACGTCCGCGGTCTGCGAGGCCACGCCTATGATGAAGGAGAAGTAGAGGAAGTCCCAGTAGTCCGGCTCGTTTGTTTCGGGAAACCTGAGGCCGCCGCGCAGCTGCGGCGCCTCGCCCTCGATCGTCTTGTGCGCGTCGAAGAACTCATGGGCGTAGTGCAGCGCGAAGGACAGGTGGATGAACACCCAGGCGCTGACGATGGTCAGCCCCGCCAGCCCGTAGTGCCAAAAGGCCGAGCCGCCCTTCAGCCCCTTGGCGATGCCGATCTCGACCAGGATCGCGCCCATTGCCGCGAAGGCCGCGAGCGCGGCGAGCCCTAGGATGACGAACCTGCCGTCATCGGTGATCGCCGCGCGCCAGCGCATCGTACGGGTGTTGGAGTGGCTGACCATGAAGCCGTTGAGCGCGATGTCGACGAGCGTGCCGACGTTCCAGGCGATCAGCAGGCGCGTCGCGCCGTCCTGCTCGCGCGGGATCAGAAGATAGGCGACGATCCCAATGACGACGCTTATGAAAAGGCGCGGACGCCCGAGCGTCAACCGGTAGACGAGGCGCGCCCGATCGGCATCCAACGGGGCGGTCAGCTCTTGCGTTCGACCGCGAAGCGCGCGGCGTCCTTCAGCACGTCGGCGTGGCGGCCCTGCGGGATCGCGTCGAGCGCCGCGATCGCCTCCTCGGCCAGCCGGTCGCGCCGCTTGCGCGCCGCGTCGAGCCCGAGCGCGGCGACGAGCGTCGCCTTGTTGCGGTTGGCGTCCTTGCCGGTGGCCTTGCCCAAAGCGGCGCTATCGGCCACCACGTCGAGTATGTCGTCGGCGACCTGGAACGCCGCGCCGACGGCGATCCCGTAGCGCGACATCGCCGCCTTGGCGGCGGCATCGGCGCCGCCGACGATGGCGCCGGCCAGCACGGCGTAGTGCAGCAGCGCGCCGGTCTTCATCGACTGGATGCGGATCACGTCGTCGGCCTGGTGCGGCGAGGTCCTGGCCTCGGCCTCGAGGTCGAACATCTGCCCGCCGACCATGCCACCCATGCCGGAATGGCGTGCGAGCTGCAGCACCAGCTCGGCGCGAACGGCGGGATCGGGGTGGGTCGCCGCGTCGGCGGTGACGTCGAAGGCGTAGGTCAGCAGCCCGTCGCCGACGAGGATCGCGGTCGCCTCGTCGTAGGCCTTGTGGGTGGTCGGGCGGCCGCGACGCAGGTCGTCGTCGTCCATCGCCGGCAGGTCGTCGTGGACCAGCGAATAGCAGTGGATCATCTCGAGCGCGCAGGCCGCGCGCAGCACGCCGTCGCCCTCGATGCCGAACAGCCGCGCCGATTCGACGAGCAGGAACGGCCGCAGCCGCTTGCCGCCGGCCAGGCTGGCGTAGCGCATCGCCTCCATGAAGCGGCGCGGCCGCGCGATCTCGCCCGGCAACGGCGCATCGCCGAGCAGCCGCTCCAGCATGCGCTCCGTCGCCTCGGCGACGGACCCCAGCCGTTCGGCGAAGTCGCCGCCCTCACTCCAACGCGTCATCGAACCCAAGCCTCACCCCTGCGGCGGGCTTGCCCGATCGGCCGGGGGTGGTCAAGGCTGTCGCAGGGAAGCGCCGAGGCGGCAGTGCGTCCGCCTTCGCCGTGCGAGCATTTCCGCACGAAAATTTCATCTTGTCGGGTGGGCAGCCTTGCCACTAGACACGATCGACCGCCGAAGTACTGCGGGCAGCAGACCGGCCTTCGTGGGGAGGGCCCAAGAACAACAAGAACATGGAGCCGCTGCGATGGCGACCGAGCGTCCACAGAACCTTCAGGACACGTTTCTCAATCACCTCCGCAAGAACAAGGTGCCGCTCACGATCTTCCTGGTGAACGGGGTCAAGCTGCAGGGCGTCGTGACCTGGTTCGACAACTTCTGCGTTTTGCTGCGCCGCGACGGTCATTCGCAGCTCGTCTACAAGCACGCGATCTCGACAATCATGCCCGGACACCCCATTCAGATGTTCGAGCCCGGCGAGGATGCGGTCACCGCCGAATAGGGCGTTCGAGTACCGCCTTGGATTGATCTCATCGATACGACCTTCGCCGGACTGGATCGGGACGAGGCGGCCGTTGCCGCCGCCACGCGAGCCCTCGTGCTCGGCCCCTACGTCACCGAGCGCCGCGGCGAGGAACCTGAACGCTCGCCCGAGGCCAGGGTGGCGGAAGCCGGCGGTCTGGCACGGGCGATCGATCTCGATGTCGTCGACGAGACGATCGTCAAGCTCAACCAGGTGCGGCCGGCGACCTTCCTCGGCAAGGGCAAGGTCGAGGAGATCGCCGCCCGCGTCGAGGCCGACGAGATCACGCTGGTCTTCATGGATTGCGCGCTGTCGCCGGTGCAGCAGCGCAACCTGGAGAAGGCCTTCAAGGCCAAGGTCATCGACCGCACCGGGCTGATCCTGGAGATCTTCGGCCGGCGCGCGCGAACCCGCGAAGGTTCGCTGCAGGTCGAGCTGGCGCATCTCGAATACCAGAAGTCGCGGCTGGTGCGCTCCTGGACCCATCTCGAGCGCCAGCGCGGCGGCTTCGGCTTCCTCGGCGGCCCCGGCGAGACGCAGATCGAGACCGATCGCCGGCTCATCTCCGAGCGCATGGTGCGCATCGAGGGCGACCTCGACAAGGTCAAGCGCACCCGCTCGCTGCATCGCAAGAAGCGCAGCGACGTGCCGTATCCGATCGTGGCTCTCGTGGGCTACACCAACGCCGGCAAGTCGACGCTCTTCAACCGGCTGACCCGCGCCACCGTGCTGGCGCAGGACATGCTGTTCGCCACGCTCGACCCGACCTTGCGTGACGTGAAGCTGCCGCACGGCTCGCGGATCATCCTGTCCGACACGGTGGGCTTCATCTCCGACCTGCCGACCATGCTCGTCTCGGCCTTCCGCGCCACGCTGGAGGAGGTGATCGAGGCCGACGTCATCCTTCACGTGCGCGACATCTCGCACGAGGACACCGACGCGCAGTCCTCCGACGTCGAGAGCATTCTGGGCGACCTCGGCATCGACCCGACCGATCACGGTCGGCTCGTCGAAGTGTGGAACAAGCTCGACCTGCTCGATCCCGAGCGCGCGGTCATCGTCGCCAACGGCGCGCGCCGGCGCGACCGCAACGACCGGCCGATCCTGGTCTCGGCGCTGACCGGCGAGGGCGAGTGTCGGCTGCTCGACGAAATCGAGGACCGGCTGGCCGAGGGCAGGGCGATGATCGACCTCACGCTGGACCCCGCCGACGGGCAGGGGCTGGCCTGGCTCTACGAGCATGCCGAGGTGTTGCGCCGCAGCGACGGCGAGGTGTCGGGCGCGGTGTCGCTGACGGTGAGAGTGCCGCCGGAGCGCGCGGATCAGGTCAGGGCGCGATTCGGCGCCGCTCCGCCGTCGATCAACTGAGCCGAGTTCAGAGCACCACCGCCCGATCGTTAGAGAGACTTCATTATGTCCGTGAAGTCTGACCATTGTTTTACGCGAAACACTCTGATGTCTCTGACGCAGGCCCCGAACCAAGGCATGGCCTTGAGAGCAGCGGTGGCACGATAGAGCGTCGCCAAGTCCGCCGAGCGGTCTTCGTTCAGGTAGACGCTCCCCTGGGTCCACTCGAATCCGTGAAGCGCGAGCGTCTTGCCGATCTCCGCTTAGGCTTGCGCAATGCTTTTTGGATAATGCTTTGGATCGAAGCGACGGTCAGGTCGAAGGCTACCGCGAACACATCAGGCTTCCGTCGGATCCTGCAGAAGGTCGAACAAAGCGTAATCGATCGTCTCTTCGGTCCGAAGTACTCGAATGCGCATCCGAATCTCGTCCTCGCGAAGCTGATCGCTAAGTCGATAATCTCGTAGACGGGTCCTGTCGGACCGAACCGGCGCCATGTGCCCACAAGCGCTTGCGCGCGCTCGACGTCAGCAGGGGCTTGGTAACTGTTCATCCGCAAAAACTATCACGGCTGGTCGGCCGCGCAATGATGCTCAAGGCGGACCGGTGTGGACGACCGGTGCGTCGTTAACGCGCCGGCGCGTTACCCGCCGCGATTGCCCGCGAGAACACCATCCGCGCCTGCGTGCCCTCGCCCGGCCGGGAGGTCACCTCGAACGAGGCCTTGGCATTCTGGCGCAGCGACTGCACGATGAGCGCGCCCATCTTGCCGCTCTGCGGCCAGCTCGTGCCGGCGGCGAGGCCGATCCCGTCGTCGGCCACGAGGACCTCGCAGCCACTCTCGTCGACCAGGCTCTTCACGGTGATGGTTCCGCCTTTACCATCGGGAAAAGCGTGTTTCAGCGCGTTCGTCATAAGCTCGTTGACGACCAGCCCCGTCGGCATCGCGACGTCGACGCAAACCGGCCAGGTGTCGACCTGCAGCGCCAGCCGGATGCCCTCGTGAGCGTGGGCCTTCATGACGGCGGAGGCGATCTGGCTGAGGTAGACGCCGAGATCGATCGTGTCCTCGCGACCCTCGTCGGAGAGCGACTGGTAGAGCAGCGCGAGCGATTCGACGCGCCCCGCCAGCCGATCGAAGCGCTCGCCGTTGGCGCTCGTCGGCATCTTGCGCGATTCGACGCGAATCAAGGTCGTGATCATCTGCAGGTTGTTCTTCACACGGTGCTGCAGCTCACGCAGCAGCGTGTCCTTCTCCTGGACGGCACGGGCGAGCTCCTCCCGTTCGTGGTCGCCGTCCGAGACCTCGACCAGGGCGACGAGGCGGTAGACCACGACACCAGCCGCATCTTCGACGAGGTTCGACCAGGCCTCGAAGCGCTTCGTGCCGTCGCCGTCCGATGCCTCGAAGTGGCCGAGGCTGTCGGAGCCCTCCGGTATGCTCTCGCCCAAGGTACGGCCCGGGTCCGCCGGCACCGAGCGGCCGGGCAGGGCGTGCCAGGGTTGTGCGATCAGGGCCGCGCCGTCGACGTCGAGCAGCCGTTCGAACTCGAGGTTGGCATAGACGATCGTCTCGCTCGGCTCGACCCGCGACACGGCGATGGCGACGGGAAGGTGGTCGAGGAACTGTTTGAAACGATCGCTGCCGAGCGCGTCGGCCAAGCCGGGCGTTTCCATGAGCTGGTCGATGCGCTCGGCGCCCGCCTCGTCCATCCTTGCTCCCAAATGTCTGTCCGCCCGCGCTCCTGGGCGCTTAGCACGGGGCGCCTCGCGCCGCCTACCTTCGCCGCGTGCGGCCCCTTTGGGCCGTGGTTTGCACGAAATCGCTCCGATCGCGCACGACGTCCCGCTACGGAACGGATCGGGGCCGCGGCATTGCTCGGGGATGACCATGCGTATCCAGATGAACCAACGCGCCGGCCTGCTCGCCGGCCTTTTCGCGCTGGTGCTGCCGGTCGCGGCGTCGGCCGGCGACTACGGCTACGACGGCGGCTACGGTTACGGCGGCCGCTACGGTGCCGAAAGCGTCGGGGCGGGGATCGGCGGCGGCATCGCCGAGGGGATCGGCTCGGGCCTCGCCACCGGCATCGGTCTCGGTACCGGCGCGCTGGGCGGCGTCGCCTACGGCGGTGGCGGCTACGAGCCGGGCTACGGCGGCGGCGAGCACGGCGGCCTGCCGGCCGGCTACGCCTACGGTCCGGCCCCGATGCCGCGCACCTACGTCATCCCGCAGACCGTCTATCATCCGGAGACCCGGGCCTACACCGTGCCGGTGCACGGCTACCGTACCGAGCAGCGCACGCACCTCGTGCCGGTGACGACCTATCGCCCGGTCACGACTCAGGTGCAGGTGCCGGTCACGAGCTACCGCACCGTGGAGCAGACCGTCGAGGTGCCGACCATCGTCTACCGCCAGGTGCACCGCGCCTGCCATTGCGGCTACTAAGCACCGCTTTCGATGCTGGGCTCCTCCCCCGCGCTACGCAGGGGAGGATGTCCTACCCGCGTCCGCGATAGGCCGGTACGCCCTGGTCGGGCAGCCACAGGCCCGCGGGCGGCTTACCGGTTTGCCAGAACACGTCGATCGGCATGCCGCCGCGCGGGTACCAGTAGCCGCCGATGCGCAGCCAACGGGGTCCAAGCAGCGCGGCGATGTCCTTGCCGATGCGCACTGTGCAATCCTCGTGGAAGGCGCCGTGGTTGCGGAAGGCGCCGAGATAGAGCTTCAGCGACTTCGATTCGACCAACCAGGCATCGGGCACGTAGTCGATGACGATGTGGGCGAAGTCGGGCTGGCCGGTGACCGGGCACAGCGAGGTGAACTCTGGCGCGGTGAAGCGGGCGACGTAGTCGGTGTCGGGATGCGGGTTGGGGACGCGCTCGAGCCGCGCCTCCTCGGGCGAGGCGGGCAGGGCGGCGTGGCGTCCGAGGACGCCGTCGTCCGCTAGTGGGGTGGGCTGCTTGGTCATGGCCTCCTCTTCCACGACCGAAGCGGGAGGACAACCGG
>CAXTQM010000090.1:0-8288 GCA_964246205.1 uncultured Beijerinckiaceae bacterium
CGTCGATCTCGCCTCGCGCGCCTACGATCATTCCTTCCGCATCGATCCGATCGTGCGCTCGCTGCTCGATACGGACTTCTACAAGTTCCTGATGCTGCAGATGATCTGGAAGCTGAAGCCAGACGTGCGCGTCGCCTTCGGCCTGCAGAACCGCACCAGGAGCGTGAAGCTGGCGCAGGTGATCGACCGCGCCGAGCTCGTCGCCCAGCTCGACCATGTCCGCACCTTGCGGTTCGGGCGCAACGAGCTGATCTGGCTCGCCGGCAACTCGTTCTTCGGCAAGAGCCAGATCTTCGAGCCGGCCTTCATCGACTTCCTGCGCGACTTCCGCCTGCCGGACTACGAGCTGACCGAGCGCGACGGCCAGTTCGAGCTGCGCTTCGATGGTCCCTGGACGCAGACCACGATGTGGGAGGTGCCCTGCCTCGCCATCGTCTCCGAGCTGCGCGCGCGCGCCGCCATGCGGAAGATGAGCCGCTTCGAGCTCGATCTCTTCTACGCCCGCGCCAAGGCCAAGCTGTGGGACAAGATCGAGCGGCTGCGCGCGCTGGCGCGGGAGGGGCCGCTGCGGCTCGGCGATTTCGGCACGCGGCGCCGCCACGGCTTCCTGTGGCAGCGCTGGTGCGTCGCCGCGCTGATGGAGGGCCTCGGCGAGAGCTTCACCGGCACCTCCAACGTCAAGCACGCACTGGACCTGGGCTGCGAGGCGATCGGTACCAACGCCCACGAGCTGCCGATGGTCTACGCGGCGCAGGCGACCAGCGACGAGGCGCTGCGCCGCGCGCCCTTCGACGTGCTCGAGGCCTGGTCCAAGCTCTACGCCGGCAACCTGCTGGTGCTGCTGCCCGACACGTTCGGCACCACCAACTTCCTCGCCGCCGCGCCGGACTGGGCGGCGGATTGGACCGGTGCGCGACCCGATTCCAAACCGCCGATCCCTGCCGCCGAGGAGCTGATCGCGTGGTGGACGTCGCGCGGCCGCGATCCGAAAGAGAAGCTCGTCATCCTCTCCGACGCGATGACCATCGATTCCATCGAGGAGAGCGTGCGCGCCCTGCGCGGCAGGGTGCAGGTCTCGATCGGTTGGGGCACGGCGCTGACCAACGATTTCGTCGGCTGCCCTCCGCAGGGCTTCGGTGCCGAGATGAAGCCGGTGTCGCTGGTGTGCAAGGTGTTCGAGGTCGAAGGTCGCCCGGCGGTCAAGCTGTCGGACAACCCGGCCAAGTTTATCGGGCCGGAGAGCGAGGTCGAGCGCTACGCGCGCGTGTTGGGCTACGAGCCGGGCGGAGAGCGCGAAGCGTGAGGCCGGCGTTTCAATGCTTGCCTGGCAACTGGACGTCTCGCGTGATCTCGCGCGAATGCGGCTGCAGGTAGGTGACCAGCGCAAGCATGGCGCCCCAAGCCAGCGCCACGAGCACCCCGATCACGAGCAGCAAGCGAAACAGCGTCGGCACCGGCCACTCCGTGCCGGATGCGGGCCCGGCTTGCGATGGCTCTGTTATAGCGCATCAAGTTGCAAATACCTTCGCCGCATCCAGAAAGCTGTGCGCGGCTTCGATCCCGTGGCGGCCCGATTGCTGCTATGCAACCGTCGGCCATCGCGATCGTGCTTTCGCCTTCGAGAGGCGACGCCTTCATGCTGATCAGGTACGGCTACGACATCACGCTGAACTGCCGGCAGCCGACGCCCATGGTCACGATGCTCGACGTCCGCGACGAACGAATCGCCGGCGACCCACGCGCCTCGGTCGATGCCCACACGATCCCCGACGTGCCGACGACGACCTACCACGACCTTTTCGGCAATGCCTGCCGCCGCTTCATCGCGCCGGTCGGCGACATCCAGCTGTGGGGCGATGCCACCATCTCCGACAGCGGCGCGCACGATCCGCAGGTCCTCGACGCCGCCGAGACGCCCATCGCCGAGCTGCCGGACGAGTGCCTCGTCTACCTGATGGGCAGCCGCTATTGCGAGACCGACAAGCTCAGCCAGACCGCCTGGGACCTGTTCGGCGCGGTGCCGCCGGGCTGGGGCCGCGCCCAGGCAATCTGCGACTTCGCCCACAACCACATCACGTTCGACTACCAGAACCCGAGTTCGTGGCGCTCGGCCCACGACGTCTACGTCGGCCGCGCCGGCGTCTGCCGCGACTTCGCACACCTCGCCATCGCGCTCTGCCGCTGCATGAACATGCCGGCGCGCTACGTGAACGGCTACATGGGCGACATCGGCGTGCCGGTCGTCGACCCCATGGATTTCTCCGCCTGGATCGAGGTCTACCTCGACGGCGCCTGGCGCACCTTCGACCCGCGCAACAACATCCCTCGCATCGGCCGCCTCGTCGTCGCCTACGGACGCGACGCCGCGGACGTACCGCTGATCAACTCGTTCGGTCCCCACGAGCTGCGCGGCTTCCGCATCTGGGCCTACGAGGTCCCCTGATCGGCGCGTCGGCGCCTTGACCATCCCGCGCTTTCGCGCTTGGCCCTGCCGTCACCGCCGCGCTAGAAGCGGCGCTCCGCCCGCGAGCCACACCCCCATGCGCACCGCGACCGTCGCGCGCGACACCAAGGAAACCGCCATCGCCGTGACCGTCAGCCTCGACGGGCATGGCCGGGGCACGATCGCGACGGGCATCGGCTTCTTCGACCACATGCTCGACCAGCTCGCCCGGCACTCGCTGATCGACATGGAGGTGTCCGCCAAGGGCGACCTGCACATCGACGACCATCACACGGTGGAGGATACGGGCATCGCGCTGGGCCAGGCGATCCGGCAGGCGCTGGGCGACCGCGCCGGCATCGCGCGCTACGCCGACTGCCTGCTGCCGATGGACGAGACGCTCGCGCGCGCCGCCATCGACGTGTCGGGGCGGCCGTTCCTGTTGTTCCGGGCCGACTTTCCGCGCGAGAAAATAGGGACGTTCGACACCGAGCTGGTGCGCGAGTTCTTCCAGGCCTTTGCGACCAACGCCGGCATCACGCTGCATCTCGAAGTGCTCCACGGCGCCAACGCGCACCACATGGCGGAAGCCTGCTTCAAGGCGGTGGCGCGCGCGCTGAAGGCGGCGGTTGCGCTGGACTTGCGGCAGGAGGGTCAGATCCCCTCCACCAAGGGATCGCTGTGATGGCAAAGCTCGCGTCGTTCCGAGACGCCGCAGGCGAACCCGGAACCGGTGTGCTTCGCTCTCGCCGGCGACATGGGAGCGCACCGGTTCCGGGTTCGGCTTCGCCGCCCCGGAATGACGGGAGAGGTCACCCATGACCCTGTACATCGTGCAGGCGCCGGGCACGGACGACGAGGCGCTGGCCCGCGCCCGCTTCGTCGAGGACCGCTTCTCCTGGCCGGCCTTCGTCTTCGCCTGGGCGTGGCTGCTCTACCGCGGATTATGGCTCGTCTTCATCGTCTGGGTCGTCGTCGAAGCCGCCGTGCTCGTGCTGGTCGCGCCGCACGTCTCGCTTGCCACGATCTTCGGGCTGGATCTTCTCGCCCGAGTGTTTCTCGGGTTGGAGGCGTATCGCCTGCGCATCGCCAAGGGAGCGCGCCGCGCCGCGCTGACGGAGTTGGGCGAGGCGCGCGACCGCCACGAGGCCGAAGCGATCTTCTACGCGCGCTACCGGCCGGCAGGGCTTGAAAGCGAAGTGCTCGAGACCCGAGCGTGAGCGTCGCGATCGTCGACTACGGCTCCGGCAACCTGCACTCCGCGATCAAGGCGCTTGAGCGCGCGGCGCGCGAGGGCGGCAGCGGCGCCGCCGTGACGCTCACGGCGGACCCGGAGACGGTGCGCCGCGCCGACCACGTCGTGCTCCCCGGCGTCGGCGCCTTCGGCGACTGCAAGCGCGGCCTCGATGCCGTGCCGGGCATGATCGAGGCGCTGGACGAGGCGGTGCACGGGCGCGGTCGCCCGTTCCTCGGCATCTGCGTCGGCATGCAGCTGCTGGCCACGCGAGGGCTGGAGCACGGCGGCTCGCCCGGGCTGGATTGGATCGGCGGCGAGGTCGCGGCGATTGCGCCGGACGACCCCGCGCTGAAAATCCCGCACATGGGCTGGAACACGCTCGACGTGTCTGCGTCCTCTCCGTCGCACCCGCTGCTTGCCGGCATTCCCACTGGCGCCGATGGTTGGCACGCCTACTTCGTTCATTCCTACGGCTTCCGTGCCGAGGAGATGGCCGACGTCGTCGCGACCACCGATTACGGCGGGCCGGTCGCCGCGATCGTAGGGCGCGACACGATCGTCGGCACGCAGTTCCACCCCGAGAAGAGCCAGGCGCTCGGCCTCGCCCTGCTCTCCAACTTCCTGGCCTGGACGCCGTGATCCTCTACCCCGCGATCGACCTCAAGGGCGGCCAGTGCGTGCGCCTGAAGCTCGGCGACATGGCTCAGGCCACGGTCTTCAACGACGATCCCGCCGATCAGGCCGCCGCCTTCGAGCGCCAGGGCTTCACCCACCTCCACGTCGTCGACCTCGACGGCGCCTTCGCCGGCAAGCCGATGAATGCCGCGGCGGTCGACGCCATCCTCGCCGCCGTGATCATGCCGGTGCAGCTCGGCGGCGGCATCCGAGACATGGCCGTGCTGGAGGCGTGGCTTGCCAAGGGCATCGCCCGCGTCATCATCGGCACTGCCGCGGTGCGCGATCCCGAGTTCGTCCGCACCGCCGCCCGTGCCCATCCGGGCAAGGTGGCGGTGGGCATCGACGCGCGCGACGGCCGCGTGGCGGTGGAGGGCTGGGCCGAGAGCAGCGAGCTTGCCGCCGAAGAACTCGGCCGCCGCTTCGCCGATGCCGGCGTCGCCGCCATCGTGTACACCGACATCGCGCGCGACGGCGTGCTCACCGGCCTCAACATCGAGGCGACGCTGGCACTGGCTCATGCCGTGCCGATCCCGGTGATCGCTTCGGGTGGCCTCGCCTCCATCGCCGACGTACGCCGCCTGCTGGAGCCGGACTGCGCCATATTGGAAGGCGCCATCAGCGGCCGCGCGCTCTACGACGGCCGGCTCGATCCGGCGGAAGCGCTGGCGCTGATCCGAGCCTGAGCCAGCCCTACCCCCGCGCCGGCCGCTTCGTGCGGAACGCCTCGGCCATGGCGTGCCACAGCGGCTTCCTGCGAAGCATGTCGTCGTAGGGCAGCGGGCGGGCGAGGCGGGTGGCGCCGTGCGCCGCCATCATCTCGGTGTCGTTCCACCAGGTGTATCGGTCGGACAGCCCCCAGGTGACGACGGTCGTGACAGCCGGTACGGCGAGCGCCGCGCGCAGGTAGCGCGCGGCGTAATCCGCCACCGCCTTGTCACGCTCCGGGAGGGCATCGGGGAAGCTCTCGTCGTCGACGTCGAGTTCGGTGATCAGGATCTCGATCTTGCGCTCGGCGAGCTGGTGCAGGAAGTCGGTGAAGGCGCCGAAATCGTGCGCCAGTTGCGGCAGCAGATGGCCCTGCAGGCCGACGCCGTCGAGCCGCAGCCCCTTGTCCTGGATGCGATCGACGAGGTTGAGCAGCGAGCGTCGCACGGCGCGGCCGACGGGATCGTCGCTCTCGGTCCAGGCCTCGTTCAGCACCAGCTTGGCGTGCGGGTCGAGCGCGGCGGTGCGGCGGAAGGCGCGGAAGATGTAGTCGATCCCCATCGAATCGTACCAGGGACCGGGGCGGAACGTGCCGGGCCTGTCCTTGCCGAGCCAGAACGGCTCGTTGACCACGTCCCACGACGCGATGCGGCCGGCGAAATGCGGCACGACGCGCTCGAGATAGGTCTCGAAGACCCGCTCGGTCTCGGCGTGCGACAGCGCCTTGAGCCAGGGCGGCGGCCAATCGTTCCAGGCCAGCGTGTGGCCGCGCACCTGCATGCCGTAGCCCCGTGCGCCGTCCACAAGTGCATCGGCCGACGAGAAGTTGAAGACGCCCTGCCGCGGCTGCAGCGCGTCGAACTTCAGCGCGTTCTCCGGCGTGAAGAGCGCGGCCTGCTGTACGAAGAGCCGGCGGAAGGCCTCGTCGGCGACGAGCGGCTCGCCGCCGGCCGCGCCGAAGGCGAGGCCGCCCTCCGCAGCCGCAGCCTTCAACGTCGCATCGTCCGCAGCGCGCACCGGCGTAGCGACGGTCGCCAGCGTACCGGCACCGAGCGCCAGGACTTCGCGACGCGTCGGATCGAAGGCTGGCACGCGCGCACTCCGTCGGCGGCCTCCGCGCCGCAACAACAATGTGTGCGACCGGTGGCTTCGAGGCAATGGCGCGTCCCCCGCGCCGCGCGCCTATTCGCTGGGAGAGCTGCCCGCCCACGGGCCGGGGTGCTCAGCCGCCACGTGCTCCTCCTCCGCCACCTTCTGGCGCAGGGCGACACGATCGCGGCTTGGCACGCCGAGCAGTTCGGAGATGCGCCACACGACGTTTTCCTCGAACTCGCTGACCTCGCCGTCGGCGAAGACCACGTCCCACATCATCTCGATGATGTGGTGCCGCCCGGCGTCGTCCAGCGAATGCTTGAGGACGTTGGTAAAGTGGAAGAAGTCGACCGCCTCGCGGTCGCTCTCCTCGGCCTTCTCGATCAGCCGCGTTGTGGCGGCGGCGTCGAGGCCGAACTGCTTTTCGATGACCTCGCGCAGGCGGGTGCGCTCGGCCTGGTCGATCTTGCCGTCGACGTTGGCGACATGAACGAGCAGCGCTGCGGTCGCCAGCCTGTAGTCGTCGGGCGCAAAACCTCCCTGCCGCTTGTCTGGCTGAGCCGAAACGTCGGCGATGAAGCGCTTCAAGGCTTCGAACATGTCAGCGGATCGGCAGGCAGGTGAAATAGCCTTCGGGCCGATGGAAGTCGCGGCGCATGTCGGCGATGTAGTGCTTGCAGCTGCTTTGGTCGGGGAAGCACAGCCTCTCGTCGCGCCAGTCCAGCACGACCGGGCCACCGACGCCGACGTAATGCGAATAGCCGCCCTGGAAGCGGCCCTGCCAGACGGAGGGGAAGCTGCGCACGACGGGCGCGCCGCAGGGCACGCCCTCGCCCGGCAGGTCGAGCGCGGGCGGCTCGGCGCCGATGTCGGCCGCGCGAGCCGGCAGGGCGGCGGCACCGGCCAGGAGCGCCGTGCCGAGCAGAGCGGTCAGGCGCCCGCGAGACATCCTAGAAGCCCAGGAACGACAGCAGACCGCCCGACTTCGTGCCGGCATCGGCGACCGCGGCGTAAGGCGCCTGGCCCGGCGGCGTGCCGACGATGTTGATCGTAGCGCTCTCGGCCTTGACGATGTTGAAGAGCTTGGTGGCGTTCTGCGGCGCCAGCCGCACGCAGCCGTGCGACGCGGGATGGCCGAGGTGGCGCACCTCGTTGGTCCCGTGGATGGCGAAGCCGTAGTAGAAGAACACGGCGTGCGGCATCGGCGCGTTATCGTACTTCTTGGAGTGGTACACCTCGGCAAGGCGCTCCGGCTGGAACGTGCCCGTGGGCGTGACATACCCCTCGCGGGCTGTGGAGACCGGCCAGTCGAAGGTGCCCTGCGCGGAGTCGACGTGCATGCGCTGGGTCGCGAGATCGATGGTGACGTTGGCCGCGAAGGCCGGGACGGCGAGCGCGACCAGTGCGGTGCCGAGGAGGGCGGAGAGGATCGTTCGCATGCAAAGCCTCTTGGGTGAGTCGCCAAGCCTGGACGTTGGCGCCTTCCTCCCATGCGGAGCGTTAACCGGTAAACGAGAATGGCCGCTGCACGGCGGTTTTCGGGTCTGCCGCGCCTTTCGTGTCACAAAAGAGTGGCGCCACGCGCTACTCGCCGAAGGGCAACAGGGATCCGCCGCCATAGCCGTAGCCAGGGTAGCTCGGTTGGACGTTGCCGTAGCCGTAGTAGGAATAGCCCGGAGCGGCGGCAAAAGCGCTGCGCCTGCTGCGCTGCGGCGCGTCGTAGCCGTCATCACCAGTGGCGTAGCTCGCGGTGTCGTAGCCGTCCTCGCGGCCCCGGTAGCGATGGCGGGCCACGGCGAAAGGCCGCGACGCCGGCGGCGAGCCGCTGATCGAGATGCGCGCACCCTCGTGCTGCACCATGGAGTAGAGCGTCGCGGCATTGCCCGGGGAGAGCCGCACGCAGCCGTGTGAGGCCGGGCGGCCGAGCTCGCCGGTCGAGTAGGTGCCGTGAATGGCGAAGCCGCCGCGGAAGAAGATCGCGTGGGGCATCGGCGACATGTGGTATTTCTTGGAATAGTGCATCAACTCGAGATGCGTCGGTGCGTAACTCCCGCCGGGCGTCGAGAAGCCGGAGCGCGCGGACGAGATCGGCCAGTCGTAGCTGCCCTCGTCGCCGTTCACGTGCATGCGCTG
>CAXTQM010000091.1:0-8203 GCA_964246205.1 uncultured Beijerinckiaceae bacterium
CGGACCGCGTTGCCGAAGACGGCGTAGCGGTCGATCAGCGCGGCGAGATGGTCGGCGATGGCGTAATAGTCGAGCGGGTAGGCCGGCAGCTTGGTCTCGCTCGAACAGGCCTGCACGGTGCCGCGCGCGGTGCCGCCGAGTTGAGTGATGCGTTCGGCCATCTTGTCGGTATAGTCGTCCATCTTGTCACGAAATCCGTCCAGCATTTCGTGGATGCCGATGAATTGCGGACCCTTCAGGTTCCAGTGCGCCTGCTTGATGTCGAGCGCGAGCGTGATTCCGTCGGCGAGCCGCGCTTGCAGCGTCTCGATCGACACCTTCTTGGCATTGTCGGACGTGTTGTTGCGGGTTTTGTGGTTGTGAATGCCTTTGACGGTTGGCGACTTGGCGGAAGAGGTCATTGTCTGCTCCTGTCTATATGTTCAACTAAGGTCAGCGTGGGTTGAGACCCAGACGCCGCGGCATTCCCGCAACACCGACCCTGTGACCGGGTTCCGCGCTTTGCGTGCGCCCGCAATACGCCAACCCCTTGCGCGACGCACGACCGCGCATGATCTCTGTCAAGCGGCCCAAGCGGCTGTGTAAGTCTCGTGGGAGTAACCGATGAGCGGTTGGAATGCTGCCTCGCAGAACTGGCAGCGCGTACGTCGAGATCGCCGTGCGGAGATGTCCGAAGTTGGTCGCTGGACGCCGGCGGATTTCGTCGCTCTGGGCGTCGCCTTCCTGGTTCGGTGGGAGCTGGGCCTCGCCTTTCTGGCCCTCAAGCTCTGGCACCATGCCAGCGGCGACCGCGTCTCGACACTCGCCTTCGCGCGAGCGAAATGGGAGGCGCTGGTCGGCGCTGTGCGGGCGCTAACGGCTGGCAGCTCGTTGCCGTTTTCGTTGCATGTCGAGCCGCGTTCGTCGGGCAACGCCGCGTTCGACCGCTGGCGTCGTGAGGAACTCATTCGGCTGGACACCGAGCGGAGCAAGTTGGCGTCCGCCGAGCGCGAGTTTGCGCGTTACCGCGACGAGCTGCTCCACGTCAAGGACGGCGAGGATTTCGAGCGTTTTATGAGGGCGCAAGACCTCGGTTAGCGTCAGTAGAAGCCGATCGGGAAATACTTAAGGTAGAGGTCGGCATAGGTCCCGTCGCGTGTCAGTTTGTCTAGCTCGTAGTCGAGCGCGTGGCGTAGCGCGTCCTTGCCCTTGCCGACCGCGATGGAGACGCCGTTGCCGAAATAGCGGCTCTCCGTGAAGGGGCCGCCTTGAAAGGCGCAGCAGCCTTTGGCGTCAGAGCCGTCGAGCCAAAGCGCCAAGCCGATGCCGTCGGCGAAGATGGCCTCGACCTCGCCGTTCTGCATAGCGGCGCGCAGGTCTGGCGGATTACGGTAGGGCCGTAGTATGGTCTTCGGATAGAAAGTTTTCAGGAAGGCCTCGTGCGCCGTGCTGCCTTCGACGCCGATCGTGTGGCCGGCGAGCGCCTCCGGAGTCATCGCGAGAACAGGCCTTCTGGCATCGAGCTTCGAGTGCACCTGCGTCGCGAAACGGGCTGGCGTCATGTAGTAGGGCGCCGTGAAATCGAGGTCGGTGCGCGTCGCCGGAGTGTTGGCGACCGCCGCGATCAGCGCGTCGTCGTGGCTGGCCTTGATCTCGCCGACGAGCTGGTCGAAACGGTGGGCCTGGACGGTGCAGGCGATCTTGAGGTCGGCGCAGATGGCGCGGGCGAGATCGATATCGAACCCCGTCAGTGTGCCATCCGCCGTGCTGAAGTGGAACGGCGGGAAGTCGTCCGTCGTCAGGAAGCGGATGGTGCGCACCGCCCCAAGGTCGGGCTTGGGCAGGCGGTGATCGGGGTCGAACATGTCCGGAATGTTTGGGCGCGGCGGCGCCTGCGCGCGGGCCGGAGTGAAGGCGAGCAGGGCAGCGGCGAGCGCGCATCGCAACCAGGCTAATTCCCACGTCGTCATTTCGGCGCCCGCTTCAGCGGGAACCTGGAACAGATGTGCCTCGCCGTAACCGGATGAAGGGAAGCGCACCGGTTCCGGGGTCGCCTGAGGCGCTCCGGAATGCCGCTTGCTGAGGCTGACCTTCCGCCCCATCAGTGCCCCGGAAACTCGAGCAGCGTGCGCACCGGCACGCCGAGCGCCTCGATCTTGGCCGAGCCGCCGAGGTCGGGCAGGTCTATGACGAAGCAGGCGGCGACGACGTCGACGCCGATGCACTTCAAGAGCTTCACCGCCGCCTCGGCTGTGCCCCCGGTGGCGATAAGGTCGTCGATGAGGATGACCTTCTCGTGCGGTCTCACCGCGTCGGAATGGATCTCCATCTCGTCGATGCCGTATTCCAGCGAATAGGCGATCGTCACCTTCTCGTAGGGCAGCTTGCCCTTTTTGCGGATCGGCACGAAGCCGGCCGAGAGTTGGTGGGCGATGGCGCCGCCGAGGATGAAGCCGCGCGCCTCGATGCCGGCGACCTTGTCGATCTTCTTGCCGGCCCAGGGGCGCACCATCTCGTCGACCGCGTGGCGGAACGCCTCGGCATCGCCGAGCAGCGTGGTGATGTCGCGAAACAGGATGCCCGGTTTGGGATAGTCCGGAATCGTGCGGATGGAGGCGACGAGGTCGTAGGGGTTCTTCATCGAGTGGTGGTCGTCACACGCTGGAGGATCGGGGCGAGCTTTGCGAGCAGCTCCGGGTCGCGCGCATCGGGCGCGGTGATGAGCGCTGTATCCAGCGCGCGGTCCGAGCCGATCGGGCAGGGTTCGTGTTCGGCCGAGAAATCGTGAAGCAGCCGCGAGACCAGGCGCGCGGCATTGTCGGCGTTGGCCTTGAGCACGGCGATCACGGCGGCGACGTCGACGGCCTCGTGGTCCGGGTGCCAGCAATCGTAGTCCGTCACCATGGCTACGATGGCGTAGGACATCTCCGCCTCGCGGGCGAGCTTGGCCTCGGGCATCGCCGTCATGCCGATCACGTCGTAGCCCGCCGCCTTGTAGGCCAGCGATTCGGCGAGCGAGGAGAACTGCGGCCCCTGCATGCAGACGTAGGTGCCGCCGTAGACAGCCTCGATGGCCTCGGCCTTGGCCGCTGCCATGCAGCGCGCGACGAGGCGCGGCGACACCGGATGCGCCATCGAAACGTGGGCGACGCAGCCGTTGCCGAAGAAGGAGGAGACGCGCCCGACGGTGCGGTCGACGAATTGGTCGGCGACGACGAAGGTGCCGGGCGAAAGCGCCTCCTTGAACGAGCCGCAGGCCGAGACGGAGACGAGATCGGTCACACCGGCCTGTTTCAAGGCGAAGATGTTGGCGCGGTAGTCGATGCGATCGGGCGCCAGCCTGTGGCCGCGACCGTGGCGTGGCAGGAACACCGCCTCGGTGCCGCCGATGCGCCCGAAGATCAGCGCGTCCGACGGCTCGCCGAAGGGGGTGGAGACCCGCTCCTCGCGGACATTCTCCATGCCCGGCAGGTGGTAGACGCCGGATCCGCCGACGATCCCGACGATGGCTTTTGTCATGGCGGCTCGCTGGCTGATGGTGCGGCGTTCCTGCCGCATTTCGCTCGCGAAGGCAAAGGCGACGCCACCTCAGTAATGCGGCGGGGGCGGCTCCGCCCCGCCAGGCTCGCGGCGGGTGAGATCCTGCAGGCGATCGCCGAGGATCGCCACCTCGCGGGAGAGCGCGTCGATGGTGCGCCACTGCGCGTTCAGCGCGGCATTGAGGTCCTCGATCGTCGCGTCCTGATGCGCGATGCGCTCCTCGAGCGCGGCGATACGGGCGGGCCAGTCCTCGTCGACACCGACGCTCACTCCACCAGCGCCGACTTCACCGGCACAATCAGCGTCCACACCACGCCGGTCGGCTCGAAACGGATCTCCGACTTGCCGTCGAGCGCCTGACCGGTGATCCGATCCATCACCACTCGGCCGAAGCCCCGGCGTGTGGGCGCGACAACAGGCGGTCCGCCGCTTTCCCGCCAGCACAGCGTCAGGGTGCGCGACGTGTCGGGCACGATGGACCAGGCGATCGTCACCACGCCCTCGTCGTTGCTCAGCGCCCCGTATTTCGCGGCGTTGGTGGACAATTCGTGCAGCGCGACGCCGATGTTCTGCGCCGCCTCAGGGCGCAGCATCATGTCCTCGCCGTTGAGAAGGATGCGGGTGCCGAACAGCTCCTCGTAATGGTTGAGCTGGGAGCGGAGCAGCGCCAGCAGCGAAGCACCCTTGTACTCTACAGCGGAGAGCAGGTCGTGCGAGCCGGCGAGCCCCTGCAGCCGCGCGGTGAAGCGGCGCACGAACTCCTCCGGCGCCAAGTCCTTGGCCATGGACTGGCGCGCCATGGCCTGGATCACCGCAAGCAGGTTCTTGGAACGGTGTGTCAGCTCGCGCATCAGGAAGCGGATGTGGTCCTCGCGCTTGCGGTGCACGGAGACGTCGCGGATCACCAGCGAGGCGCCGATCAGCGTATCGTCGTCGCCTTTGATCGGCGCGCTGGTCACCCAGATGTCGATGGGCGTGCCGTCGCGCCGCAGCTGCCGCGTCTCGATCTCGCTGGGTTCGCCGCCGAGCAGCTGGTGGCCGTAGACCTCGCGCTCGTCCGCCGTGGTGCCCGAAAGCGCGACGGCGAGCGGGCGGCCGATCATCTGCGCCGGCGCGATCTCGAAGAGACGCTCTGCGCCGGCATTCCACGAGGTGACGTTGCCGGCCATGTCGACGCTGACGATGGCATCGACGGACGAGGCGACGATGGCGGCAAGCTCGGCGTTGGCGCGCTCCGCGGTTTTGCGCGCGGTGTTGTCGAAGGAGAGCGACAGCATGCGTTGCGGCTTGCCGGCAACATCGGTGAAGAAGCGCCCGCGTGATGCGATCCAGCGCGTGCCGCCGTCACGGCGACGGACGCGGAACTCCTTGTGGAACGAGCCGGAGGCGCGGCTATCGATCGAGAAATCGCGCACCAGCGCCTCGACGTCGGCCGGGTGGATGCGGTCGAGGATCGCCGCAGCGTCGAGCGCCTGGCCCTCGCGTAGGGGCGGCAGGTCGATCAGCTCGGTGAAATTCTCGGAATGGACGAAGCTGTTGGTCGGGATGGTCCAGTCGAGGATCGCAAGCCCGGCGGATTCCTGCGCCAGCTGAAGCCGCTCCTCGCTCGCCGAGAGCTCGGCCTCGGCGCGCTGCAACCGCAGCAGCGAGCGCACCAGCGCTACCATCTCGCGCGGGTCGATGGGATCGGCGAGGAAGGCGTCGGCGAGGTCGTCGGCTTCGGGGTCGGCGGACGCATCGTCGCCGATCCGCTCGGCGATACGCAGGATGAAGGTGTGCTGGCAGGCCTCGCGGATGCGGCGGCAGCTCTCGCGTGCGAGGGGTTCGTCGCCACTCTCCAGGACGACGAGAGGCGGGCACTCCGCCGCGACCCAGGCCGGAGCGACGTCGGCGTCGTCGAGCTCGGCAATCGCGTGGCCGGCCTGAGCGACGAGCGCGGCAATGCGCGCACGCCGCTCCTCCGACGCGCCGACGACGAGGATCGCCTTCCCGCTCTTCACGACAGCCCCCGAAGGCGACCACCCGGCGCCGCGACCCCCCGATCGTCGGTTGTGCCGGAACGCGCGGAGCGCCCTCACCCGGCCACATCAGGGACGTACGCCTGCCGTGTCAATAAGCATGTATGATTAATAGGATTCGGGCGGTGCGACTGTGAGCGGCGGCAAAGGCGAAGCCTTGCTTTCGCTCCGCCATGGAACTAGGTTCCCGCCTGGTCGGCCGCCATAGCTCAGTTGGTTAGAGCGCTTGATTGTGGATCAAGAGGTCCCCCGTTCGAGCCGGGGTGGTGGTACCACGATTCTTAAAATCTTGGTGTTCGTCGCCGTGGACCGAACGGCGTCTTTGTCTAGTCCGCGTTGGGGCAGAGATTGCAGCGGAGAATGTCGCGCTTAGATGTCACGATCGGATCGGAACGTGACCCATCCTCGCCGTAGATCGGCCTCCAATGCTGAAGACCCTACGTCCGCCGTCCTTTCAGAGAGGTAAAGCAACTCTCCGGTGAACATACGAGAATTATATGCCCAGCAAAGCGAGTTGCCGCTAGCGACGACGCGTGCCGACAATATCTCCAGAAGTTAGACTCGGCTGCACCGTGCAAGAGCCTATCCGCAATCGTGATGAAACATCAAACCTTCGAGGAGCGATCGATGTCGCACAGAGGCTTACGAATTGCGCTCGTCCTAACGGGCCTTCTTGTCACGCGAGCAGCATCTGCTGGCGGTGGCGCCGCGCCAGAGGCGGGCGGCACCTCCTCCGCCAATGGTGTACCAGCGGTGCCACGATCGGCAGCGGTCTCCGGTTTGGCGCCGACCAGCACCGGTACGACGCGTAGAACAGCGCTTCCTGCTCCTCGCAAGTCGCGGCATACTGGAACGGGCGCTCCGGCAAAAGGGACCGCCGGTCGGTCGGACAGGAATTGAAGAGGATTGAAACGCAGCTTCGGAGTTGCGCTTCGATCCAAGGTGTCCACAACATCACCCGGGTTGTCGAATGAACCATCTGCTTAAACTGGCCGCGATCGTTTCGACGGTCCTGTTTCCCGCCGTTGCCTTCGGCGGGGGTGGCGAAGCGCCGAAGGCCGGGAGCGCCATCGACGGCGTGAGCACCAGCGGTGGCCCGTCGGCGAGCGGCGGCCCGGCGATGCCGACTAAGGTCGCCCCCAAGACCAGGGTGGGCTTGCCGGACGGTTCGAACTCGACCGTGATCAGCAGCGAACACGCTGCAGGAACGCCCACCGAGACTGGCAAGTGAGGCGTTGCTGAGCAGACGCCATGATCGGCCGAACGAAAAGCGGGCGAGGCTGGGCGGAGAAACCGATATGATCCGTAGGCCCTTCCTCGCTTGCATTCTGTCGCTGGTGAGCGCCTGCGCTGCATCCGGCTCTTGTAACTGTGCCGACGCCATCGATCGGTCAGGCGAGCGACCCGCCGGGGAACTCCGGTGCGAGGTCACGGGCGGCGTCGAGTTACTGGCATCCGCCAACCGGAATTTGGATTGCCGCTATATCCGCCTCGACCAGCGGGTTGAGCTTTACACCGGCTACACCGGGATCACAGGGGCAAACTTAGGCAAAGTCGTTCCGCGAACGCTGGTGTACCAGGTGTTCTCGAGGACGCCTCGTGCTTTGGTTCCCCTTGCGGGCGATTTCAAAGGCTCGTTCGGCGCCAGCGGCGGGCTGGCGTCCAACGAGCTTGCCGGCGGCGATGTCATCCTCCTCCAGCTCTCGTCGCAGACTGCCGATGTAGGCTCCACGTCGTTCACGGCGCCCATTAACGCGGTTGCCGGTTTCGGCTACCTGCATCTGATCTACGCTGGCGTCGTACCGGCGGAGCGCGCGCGGAGGCGCCGGCGTTAGACCAGGCCGGATCGTTGACCCGGACGGACGTGCTACGCCCGACACAAACCACATACAGCTACCACCCTCCGCGCTTTACCACCGGGCTGGTGCTCGTCGTAAGCTCCTTCCAAGGCGTGCTTCTCGGTTGCGGCCGGTAAGGTCGGTTCCGCGCAAAACTACAGTCAAACATTTAACGGCTTTGCAGGACTGATTTTGATTATTTCTACTGCAGTATCCTGCGCGTTTTGGCTGCAAAATGGTTTAAGCGATGTCCAGGCGCGGCGCGAAAGTGATATAAATATCATGACGATGCGCTGGTAGATGCCATCCCCACAGCATTCATATGGCAGCACTATGTCGTCCCGTCCTTGATCGCGCAGGAGTGCCGGCGACGCGAGGGCCGAGCGGCCGTCCAAACCCGCTTTGGTCCCGACTTCCGGTTCCCGGATGCGAACAGGACAACGATGATGAAGACGAAGTTGGGGCAGGCCGCAGTCGCAAGTCTTTTGGTTTACGCGAGTCCGGCCTTTGCGGCTGATGTTGCGTCGCCCGTCCAGCCCGCTGCCGCCTCGCCGTTCGGCTCGATGGTTGAGGGCGACACGTTCCTGACGCGCCTCTATCACAGCTACGCCGACGAGTTCGGCAAGGCGACGCCCGTGTCCGATCCCAACGCGCCGCCGAGCCGCCGGCCCGAAAGCGTCATGGCGCCAGCGCCCGAGACGTCGCCGCCTTACCCGTTCGTCGACTGGCCGGTCGGCGGCGTCAGTACGATCGGCGCCACCCTGCCGAACTCCGTCGACACCCCGCTCCAGTCGGCGCTCCTGCCGCCGACTACCACGTCGGCGGGCA
>CAXTQM010000092.1:0-8179 GCA_964246205.1 uncultured Beijerinckiaceae bacterium
TCGTCGATCATCTTCAGGGCTTCGGTGTCGGTCAGCTTGTGGACCACTCCGAGTTCGCGCGCCATGCGGTCGAGCGCGGCCTCGTAAAGCTGGCGTTCGGAATAGGACTGCTCGGGCTGGGCGTCGGAGCGGTACAGGTCGCGTACAACCTCCGCGATGGCTACGAGGTCGCCCGAGTTGATCTTCGCCTCATACTCCTGCGCGCGACGCGACCACATCGTCCGCTTGACGCGGGCGCGGCCGGTCAGGGTGTCGAGCGCGCGCTTCATGACCGGCGGCTCGGCGAGCTTGCGCATGCCAACGCTGGCGATCTTGGGCAGCGGCACCTTCAGGATCATCTTGTCCTTGACAAAGGAGATCACGAAAAGCTCGAGCTTGTAGCCGGCGACCTCCTGCGTCTCGGTCGCGGTAATCTGGCCAACACCGTGGGCCGGATAGACGATGAACTCGCCGGTCTTGAAGACCTGACCCTTTGGCGAAGGCGCGGGGCGCGCCTTGATCCCGCCGGGACCGCCGCGCTGCATCGCCGAGAACGGCCGCTGGGCCATCGGCGCATGGGGAGGAGCGACAGGTGCGGGCGCGACCGGAGTCGCAACCGGCTCCGCGGCGACAGTGTCGAGGGTCGCCTTGCCAACCATCTTGTCAATCACCTGATCGGTACCTTTCGAAGCATCGCTGCTGTTGAGGCCTGCCGCCGCCGTAGCCGGCTGCGCCATCTTCCGGCGCGCGGCGACAAACGCCGCCGCCGCCTTGCGAGCCGCAGCTGGATCGATCGGCTGCGGATCGACTGACTTGTCCTGCTTGGGAGCGGTTTTCGCCAAAGCCTTTACCTGCGACCCGCCGACGGAATCAGAAGGTGTCACAACGGCCTCAAGGGAGGCCGCCTCACCCTTGGCAGCGGCCGAATTGCGCTTGGCTTCATCAGCCGTCGCCTTTAAAGGATCACGAGCGGCGCGAATCGTCGATGCGGCTTTACGGCCGGGGCCCGCGCTCTTGGCCGAAACGGCCTCCGCGGTACCGGTGTCTTGGGCTTTGCCTGTGGCAGACCGGGTCTTTGTAGGCATCGGCCGCGCTCCTTTCTGGCCCGCGCTACACGCGCGGGTCGCCTCCACAGCGAGCTTTCGCAAGCAGTGGCAGGCATGTGGCCGCGCAAGGGCGGCAGATCCAGGTTATCAGACCGACGGCGATACACTCACCCGGAACAACCTCGGGCGGCGACAAACAACGACGGCACTGCGAACTGTTAACGTTCACCTACCACACGAAAGCCAGAAAATCAACGAAACCGGGGCCTTGTTCGCTCGTGCCGCCGGTGTCTGGTTAACGATAAGCCGCCGCGACCGCTAAAAGCCGCAGGCTCAATCGCCTTCGCCGGGATTAGCGGAAAACTCGACGAGCTTGCCTTCCTTGCCGTCCATCGCCTTGGCATCCGGCAGAGCTTCACGCTTCTTGGTGAGGTTCGGCCAGCTCTTGGCCATATCAGCGTTGAGTTTAAGCCAGGGATCAAGACCCTTACCGGTGTCGGGCTTGATCGCCTCGGCGGGGCACTCGGGCTCGCACACGCCGCAGTCGATGCATTCGTCGGGGTGAATGACGAGCATGTTCTCGCCCTCGTAGAAGCAGTCCACCGGGCAGACCTCGACGCAGTCGGTGTATTTGCACTTGATGCAGTTTTCGACGACGACGTAGGTCATGCCTGCTCCTGGGGCGGCGTTGCCATTTCCGCCCGCTCCTCTGAGAGCCGCTGCGTATTCGCTTCACCGCGGCAAGGCAAGCCGATCACATCGCGACGTCGCCGCGCTTCGCCCCGAGGTCCTCGAACAGCGTAGATGCCTCACTAAAAGGTCCGCGGCGCTCGCCGTCGGCGACAACCCGCAACACGCGGACCTGCCGTTCCAAGGCGATGGTCAGCACGTCGCCACAGCGCAGCATCTTGGCCGCATTGTTCAAGCGCACGCCATTGAGGCGGACATGGCCGGCCTCGACGAGGCGCGCGGCCAAGGTCCGCGTCTTCACGACGCGGGCGAAGCAGAGCCACTTGTCGATGCGCTGCGACGCGAGAGCCTCCAGACCGATCGTCTTTATTGACTCAAAGATCGGGGAGGCCGCGCGGCTTTTCAACAGTCCGCTGCCATCCAAAAAGCAGGGAGCGGTCAACGCGGGCTCGACGAGCAACAATTCCATCAATCGAGAGCGACCCGGGCGAAGCGCTGGAAGGCGCGGGCGCGGTGCGACTGGGCGCGCGAGCCGTCGGCGGGCAAACCGTGCTTCTCGTCCGACGTCATCTCGCCGAAGGTGCGCGAGCGGCCCTCGGGAAGGAAGATCGGATCGTAGCCGAACCCGATCGCACCGCGCGGCGGGAATACCAGTTCGCCGTCGACGCGATCCTCGACTCCCAGCGTCGGCTCGTCGGGGCGGGAGAGCGCCAGTGCCGACAAGAAATGCGCTCTGTGGGGCGGTACGGCGGCAAGCGCCTCCAGCCTGACGCGCAAGGCCTCCATGGCCTCGGCGAAGCCGCCGGCCTCCTTGGCGAAGCGTGCGGAATGGATGCCGGGCGCGCCGCCCAGCGCCTCCACGCATAGCCCGGAATCGTCGGCAAAGGCCGGCAAGCCGCTGGCAAGGCAGGCGGTTTCAGCCTTGATCGCGGCATTGGCGGCGAAAGTGGCGCCGGTCTCGTCAGGCTCCTCGAGGCCGAGATCGGCCGCCGACACCGCCTCGATCGCGTAAGGGGCGAGCAGCTCGCGCATCTCGCGCAGCTTTCCGGCATTGTGCGTGGCGATCACCAGGCGGCCGGAGATCAGGCGAGGCACGCGCCGCCCCTCACGCCGCCAGCGCCTGCTTCTGCAGCGCGACCAGATCGGCGATGCCGGCCTTGGCAAGCGTCATCATGCTGGCGAGCTCGGCCTCGGAGAACACCGCGCCTTCGGCCGAGGCCTGCACCTCGACCAGCATGCCGGCCCCCGACATGACGAAATTGGCGTCGGTCTGCGCCTCCGAATCCTCGGCGTAGTCGAGGTCGAGCACCGGCTCGCCCCCGTAGATGCCGCAGGAGACGGCAGCGACATGGTCGCGCAGCGGGTTCTCCTTCACGATCGAGCGGGAGCGCATCCAGTCCAGGCAGTCGTGCAGCGCAATCCAGGCCCCGGTGATTGAGGCCGTGCGGGTACCGCCGTCGGCCTGCAGCACGTCGCAGTCGACCGTGATCTGACGCTCGCCCATGCCCTGCAGGTTGGTCACGGCGCGCAGGCTGCGGCCGATGAGCCGCTGGATTTCCTGAGTGCGGCCGGATGGTTTGCCGGAGGTCGACTCGCGCCGGGTGCGGGTATGGGTCGCGCGCGGCAGCATCGCGTATTCGGCGGTGACCCAGCCCCTGCCCTGCCCGCGCAGCCACGGCGGTGGCTTGTCCTCGAGCGAGGCGGTGCAGAGCACGTGGGTGCCGCCGAACTTAACCAGGCACGAGCCCTCGGCGTAGCGGGCGACCTTCCGCTCCAGCGTCACTTGGCGCAGGTCCGCGGGGGCGCGTTTGGAGGGTCGCATGAAGGCTCCGGGCTGAGGCGAGGCGTTCTCGTAGGGGCGGCTGTCGGCGTAGGCAACCATCCTTCGGCCGAGGGGCGCAGCTGGATCGAAATCGCAGCCGAGGTGTTGAGCTCTCGCAAACGCAGAGACTTCGTCATGAACGCGCTGGTTCTCCAATATGCCATTCGCGGCCGCTCCCTGCCGAGCGCCGACTTCGAAGCCCTCAGCCGGCCCGAGCGGACGCCAGGCAGACGGCGGATGGTGCGTAAAGCCTTGATCTCAACGCGCTGGACCGGCTCGTCCGAGCCGTTCGAAAGAGCTGCGGCGGCCTGACGTTTCGCATTCGACGGATTTCCTTCACGCTACCGTCGCACCGCCTTCGTAGACCTGCGCGGGTGAGGGCAGCATGAAGATCAAAGGCGAAATCTACGCGATTGTCGGACTTGCAGATCCGGCGGAGCCATCGGTTTACCGCGTGTCTGACGGCGTCCGGTCGACGCGAACGCGCGGGCCGCGTTGGCAGACGAACCTTCCTGTCCTCGACCTCGCCACCCCGCGCTTTCGCGCGGGTCACTCGCCCGCGGTGAGCTGCACGTAGGCGTCCTGTCCAGGCCCCGCCAGAGGCCGTTCCTCCATGAACAGCATCGCGACAAACGCGCCGACAGCGCCCAGTGCCACGAGGCAGAACACGATTCTGAAGCTGCCGAGCAGCACCGCCTTGTCGTGGATCGAGGCGTCGACCGCGTCCTGGCCGTGGGCACCGAGCAGCACCGCCCCGAAGATCGCCACGGCGACCGCGCCGCCGAGCTGACGGCAGAGGTTTGCCGTCGCCGTCGCGGTCCCGAGCTGATGGAGAGCGACCGCGTTCTGGATCGACACCGTCGAGATCGGCAGCAGCGTGCCAAGTCCGATCGAAACGACGGCGAGGACGAGGCTGACGCCCCACACCGGCATGGTGCCCGAGAAGGCCGCGAGGACCAGGGCCGCCGCCGCCGCGCAGGGCATCGCCGCCAGCGGCAGCCGTTTGTAGTGCTCGCGCGTCGCCATCGCCCGTCCTGACATCAGCGTTCCCGCGACAGTGCCGACGGTGAGCGGCAGCAGCGCGAGGCCAGACTGCGAGGCGCTGAGACCACGCAGCGTCTCGAACAGGATCGGCGCGTAGATCGCAAGGCCGAGGAACAGCCCGACGCTGAGCGTCGCGGCGGCCGTGGCGAACAGCACAACCTTGTTGAAGAGGACGTCGAGCGGGATCAGCGGCTCCACGGCACCCTTCAGGCGCCTGTAGAACAGGAAGAAGAGTGCCGTGCTGGCGGCGAAGACGGCGAAGGTCCGCGCATCGAGCCAGCCGAAACGCGCGCCTGCCCACGACAGGGCGATCAGCAGCGTCGACGACGAGGCGACGAGCAGCACGGCGCCGACCACGTCGAGCTTGTGGCGGCGCTCGTGACGCGGCAGCCGCTTCAGCGGCCCGGCGGTCAGCAGATAGGCGGCGGCACCGAGCGGCACGTTGATCCAGAAGATCATCTGCCAGGTGACGTGCTGGGCGAAGAAGCCGCCGAGCACCGGACCGGCCAGGCTCGCGGTGGTGAAGGCGGTGGCGAAATAGACCTGCCAGCCGGCGCGCTCGCGCGGTGTCAGCATGTCGCCGACGATGGTCTGCGCCAGGGCGAGCAGCCCGCCTCCGCCAATGCCCTGCACGAACCGCGCGCCGACGAGTTCGGGCATGTTCGACGACCGTGCGCAGAGGATCGAGCCGAGCACGAAGATCACGATGGCCGAGAGCAGCATAATGCGGCGGCCGTGGATGTCGGACAGCTTGCCGTAGATCGGCACCGCCGAGGTCGCCGCGAGCAGGTAGGCGGTGACGACCCAGGGCAAGTGCGCCTCGCCGCCGAGGTCGCGGCCAATGGTCGGCAGCGCGGTGGCGACGATGGTCTGGTCGAGCGCGGCGAGCAGCATCGCCATCATCAGCCCGTAGATGATGCGGCGGATCTCGTACGACGCAAGGGGGCGGGGCGCCGACGCGGCCGGCTCGGCAGTTGCGGCTGTAGGCATTGGGCGCATGTCGGGCCGATGCTGCACCGCGACAAGAGTCCCGCGCCGCGCCGCTGCCTTGCAGCCGGCGCACCCGCGCGACGCGCGCGCCACGTGAAGAGTCTAGGCCGAGACCGGCATTCGGCAGGCGGAAACAATGGCGAGAAAGTCATCGGCCTTGAGGCTGGCGCCGCCGACAAGAGCGCCGTCGACGTTCTCGACAGCCATCAGATCGCGGGCATTGCCGGGCTTCACCGAGCCGCCATAAAGGAGCCGGATGCCTTCGCCGCCGTCAGGCATCTGGCGCGACACCTCCGAGCGCATGAAGGCGTGCATCTCGCGGATGTCGTCGGCGGTGGGCGTCACGCCGGTGCCGATCGCCCAGATCGGCTCGTAGGCCAGCACCAGCCGCGCGGCATCCGTCCCGGTCGGCAGCGAGCCCGAGATCTGGCGCTCCACGACGGAGAGCGCGCGATTCTCGTCGCGATCCTCCTTGGTCTCGCCGACGCAGATGATGACGTCGAGGCCGGCGCCCATCGCCGCCACCGCCTTGCGGCGCACCGCGACGTTGGTCTCGCCGTGGTCGGCGCGGCGCTCGGAATGGCCGAGGATGACGTAGGTGGCGCCAGCGTCCTTCAGCATGACGGCGGCGATGTCGCCGGTGTGGGCGCCGTGCTCGGCGCGATGGCAGTTCTGACCGCCGACAGCGAGCGCGGTGCCTTCGGCGATGAGGCAGGCGTCACGAACGAGCAGCGCCGGCGGGCACACTAGGACCTCGACCTCGCCGGTCCGGCCGTCGCGCACGGCGTCGCGGATCGCCTCGATCTGCGGCAGGTCGGCGCGCAGCCCGTTCATCTTCCAGTTTCCGGCGACTAGCGGTCGCGGTGGTCGCGCCATCGGCGGCAGGCTCCAAGACACATGTTCCGATCGGCCCCGCTCGCAAGCGGGCCGACGCGGGCCGTCCCTAGCATCGGGCCAGCCATCCGGCAAAGGTTGCCAAGGCGCGCCCGTTCATGCACCACGTCGGCCTTTCCGGGAGGGCGCGAGGCCCTCGACAGCGGACGCGACGGACCTTCCCATGCTCACGCAGATGCGGGCGCTCTCGCAGAACTTCTTCGGCCGCGCCATCCTTGGCGTGGTGCTGGTGCTCATCATCGGCTCGTTCGCGATTTGGGGCATCGGCGACCGTTTCACCGGCTACGACGCCAACCAGATCGCCCGCGTCGGCTCCGACAAGATCACTGTTCAGGAGTATCGCAACGCCTACCAGAACGAGCTGACCCGGCTGCAGCAGCAGCAGAAGCGCGCCATCAACGGCGAGGAGGCCAAGCGCCTCGGCGTCGACCACCAGGTCTTCAGCCGCCTCTTCACCGACACGCTGCTGACTCAGCAGGCGGTGAAGCTCGGGCTCGCCGTCGGCAACGACGAGATCGAGCGCATGATCATGGCCGATCGCTCGTTCGGCGGGCCGGGTGGCGCGTTCGACCGCGCCAGCTTCGATCGCATCCTGCGCGAGAACGGCTACACCGAGCTTGGCTACGCCAGCGCGGAGCGGCAGCTGATCCTGCGCCAGGACGTGTCGGAGGCCGTCGTCGGCGGGCTCGAGCTGCCCGCGATCATCTCCGCCGCGGTGCACCGCTTCCAGGCCGAGGTCCGCGACGCCGACTTCTTCGTGCTGCCGCCTTCGGCCGCGGGCACGGTGCCGACGCCGAACGAAGCCGAGCTGAAGAGCTACTACGACTCGCACGCCTTCACCTACACGGCGCCGGAATTTCGCAAGCTCGCCGTGCTCGCAATCATACCCGCGAACCTGGTGAAGCCGGACGCCGTCTCCGACGCCGAGGTGCAGAAGCGCTACGACGACCAGAAGGCCGTGCGCTTCGAGCACGAGCGTCGCGCGGTGGAACAGCTTGTGTTCCCCAACGAGGCGGCGGCGCAGGCGGCTTCGGCCAAGATCAAGGCCGGCGAGCCGTTCGACAAGATGGTGGCCGACGAGAAGAAGACGCCCGCCGACGTCTCGCTGGGCACCATCGGCAAGGCCGACCTCGCCGACCATGCCGTCACCGACGCCGCCTTCGCCCTACCCGCCGACGGCACCAGCGCGCCGGTGAAGGGGCAGTTCGGGTACGTGCTGGTGCACGTCTCGAAGATCGACGCGGGGCCGACCGAGACGCTGATGCAGGTCAGCGCCCAGCTCAAGGACGAGATCGCCATCGTCAAGGCGCGGCAGCAGGTCAGGGATGACGCCGAGAAGATCGAGGACGCCCGCACTGCCGGCAAGTCTCTGGCGGAAGCCGCCGCCGCCGTCGGCCTGACGCTCCGCACGGTCGACGCCGTCGACCAGCAGGGCCGCGACAAGCAGGGCAAGCCGATCGAGGGGCTGGTGGCGGGACCGGAGCTGCTGAAGGCGGCGTTCGCGACCGATCCGACGGGAACCGATCCCGACGTGATCAAGACCAAGGACGGCGGCTTCGAGTGGTTCTCCGTGATCTCGGTCGATCCCGCCAACCAGCTGCCCTACGCCGACGTGAAGACCCGCGTCGAGGCGGCGTGGCGTGCCGAGGAGGTCACGCGCCGGCTCGCCGCCGAGGGCGACAGGATCGTCAAGGCGCTGGACGGCGGCGAGACG
>CAXTQM010000093.1:0-3429 GCA_964246205.1 uncultured Beijerinckiaceae bacterium
GCCAAGCTGGCGCTCGCCGACCCGGCGCATGTGGTGCACGCGCCCGGTGCCGGCTCGATCAACTACGCCGCCGACCACGTCGTGGACACGCTCGACGATGTTGTCGGCGCGCCCGACGAGGACATCGTGGTGCAGTCCACGATCGACCGCTCTTTGCAGGCCGAGGGCGAGCGCGCGCTCGACGAGGAGCTCGCCCGCAAGGGCGGCAAGTTCGGGGTCAGTCAGGGCGCGCTGGTGGCCATGGACCCCGACGGCGGCATCCGCGTGCTGATCGGCGGGCGCGACTATGCCGCCAGCCAGTTCGACCGCGCGGTTGCGGCCAAGCGCCAGCCGGGCTCGGCGTTCAAGCCGTTCGTCTATCTTGCCGGCGTCGAAAAGGGTCTGACGCCCGAGACGGTGCGCGACGACGCGCCGATCAACGTGCGCGGCTGGAAGCCAGAGAACTATTCCCACGAGTACCTCGGCCCGGTGACGCTGACCAAGGCGCTCTCGATGTCGCTGAACACCGTGGCCGTGCGGGTCTGCCTCGAGACCGGACCGAGAGCCGTGGTGGCGACGGCCCACCGGCTCGGCATCGGCTCCGAACTGCAGCCCAACGCCTCGATCGCGCTCGGCACGTCGGAGGTATCGCCGCTCGAGATGGTGACGGCCTACGTGCCGTTCGCCAACGGCGGCATCGGCGTGCAGCCGCACATCATTACGCGCGTGAAGACGGCGGCGGGCAAGCTGCTCTACCAGCGCCGCGGCGGCAACAACGGCCGCGTGATCGCCGCCCGCGACGTCGCCATGATGAACACGATGATGACCGAGACGCTGCTGACCGGCACGGCGCGCAAGGGCGAGCTGCCCGGCTGGCAGGCGGCGGGCAAGACCGGCACCAGCCAGGATTACCGCGACGCCTGGTTCATCGGCTACACTAGCCGGCTGACGACCGGCATCTGGCTCGGCAACGACGACAGCTCGCCCACGAAGAAGGCCTCGGGCGGCAGCCTGCCGGTGGAGATCTGGTCGCGCTTCATGAAGGTGGCCATGGCCGGTGTCCCGCCGACCCCGCTGCCGGGAGGCACGGCGCATGGCGCTCCGGTGGCGGCGCCGGTCACGCCCGCTGCTACTGCGGTGACCGCCAGCCTGCCGAACTCACTGTTCGGCATAACCCTGCCCGACCTCGGCGGACGCGGGGTACCCGTCGCAGCGACACGCGCCTCAGACGAGTTGCGCAGCGCGCGCCATCCCGTGCCCAACGCCACGCGTCAGGCTCGCGGCGACGACCTGCCACCAGACGACAATCCGGCTCGCTCCGCTCGCGGGCCGAAGCCACCTTCGGACAAGTCGCTTTTGGAGAGGATGTTCGGCACGCCGCTTTGAGGCTAAGCTCACGCACTTTCACGAAGTGATTGGAAGGGCCGACCCATGGCGCTCACAAGGCAGGTCATCACCTCGCTGCTGCGCGACGGCACCGACATGCTCGGCACCAAGAGCCTGGCGATCAAGATCGCCGACGAGAGCATCGTGTCGGGCTCGCTGCTGACCGTCGAGAGCAACCATTTCTGCGTGCTGAAATCGCGCGGCGCCGTGCTCAACGTCTACGATACCGGGCAATACGCGCTGGTGACGCCGGACAAGCCGCTGCTCGGCTCGATCGCGCAGGGCTTCTTCGGCGGATCATCGCCCTGGGTCTACGAGGTCATCTACGTCAACCGTTCCAAGCTGCTGGTGCGCAGCCAGGGCGTCGCCACCTCCGCCGAGATGGCGGAAATGGCCTATCAGGTCGACTACTACATCCACGTCGACACCAAGCAGGACGCGCTCGACCTCATCACCCACCTGCCGTTCAACGGCACGGTGATCGATACCGCCGAGGTGGCGGACTACGCCGGGCCGGCCATCGAGCAGGCGATCAACCAGATCGTCCAGGTCACGCGCATGGAAGAGATCAACGAGCACATCACCGAGATTCGCGAATCGGTGAAGGGCCACCTCACCGAGTTCCTCAAGGTCTACGGCATCCTGTTGAACGACCTGAAGGTGCTGATCCTTCCCAAGGACGAGCGCATGCGCGAACTGATCTCGCTGCAGGCGATCGGCCTAACGCCGCAGGAAGCGGTCCGCTACTATCTCGCCTTGCGCATGGCCGAGAAGGGCCTGGTGTCGGCGCCCAACGCCGCCTGCGGCGAGCCCTTCCACGTCGGCGGCCAGGCGCAGGGGTTCTACTCCGTCGCCGCCGAGACCGGCCTCCCTGGGCCGCCGCGCTGATGGCGACGGGCGACTTCTACGCCGCCGATCCGCTGGAGCAGGTCGCGATCAACCTGTTCTATGGTTGGGGCTACAACTTCTACCGCATCGAGAACCAGCTCCGGGCCGACGACCTGCTGGTGCGGGCCAAGGCCTGCGGCCTGCTCGGCGATGCCCGCGCCGCCGTGGACGCGGCCGAGGCGGTATACCGTCGTGCCAACATCGCTGCGCCCACGCGCGCAAAGCCGTTTCCGGACGCGCAGGTGGTGGCGAATGCGCGGGCGCTGGAGCGGCTCGCCGGCGCCATCGGCGCGCTGGAGGGACAGGTGCGCGCGCAGCCCGCGCCCGAGAACGATCGCATGAGCGAGTTCTACCGCAACGAGCGCGAAACGCTTATGCGCCTCGGACGGCACGACAGCCGCCTCGTCGGGCAGGCGGAGCTGCTGCGCGCGAAGCTCGCCGCTGCCGGCGACGCCGCGGCGATCCTGGCAGCGCTGCCCGAAGTCGAAGAAGGCGTGCGTGCGCTGGCCGAGACGCTGCGCGAGCGCCGCGCGCTGCTGGAAGGCTGAGGCTCGGTGCGGAGAGCCGATCCTCCCCTGCGCAGCGCAGCAGAGCGGGGGAGGGAGACCATGCGAAGCATGATAGAGGGGCCTGCCGCCGCTTCGATCTCCGGCCTCATGGTATGCGTCACGCCCGACATCGAACCTGTGGCAGCACCCTCCACAGCCTACGGCGGTCTTCTGCCCTATAACTTGGCGGATTTACACTTCTGGCCGGAAGTTCCGAAGCCTCCTCCCCTTGCGGGAGAAGATGCCCAAAGGGCAAATGAGGGGTCGGGAAGCCTCGCCGTTTTCCTTTTCGCCGCAAAGTCCCGCCCCTCGAGATCAAGCAACCCCTCATCCGGCGCTTCGCGCCACTTTCCCCCGCAAGGGGAGAAGGGGTTTCCGACGATATTTGTCCAGGCGGCAAAGATCGGGGCATGGCGTAGCCCGTTGCATGAGCGAGGCTGCGCGCCCTCATGACGCCTCGCCTCGGCTCCTGGCAGCTGCTGCGGTCCGAGCCCGGCGCCATCGCCGCTCCGGCCGACCTGCCGCCGCCCTCCTCCGATTGGATCGAGGCGCCCGTGCCCGGCACCGTCGCGGCGGCGCTTCAGGCTGCCGGTCGTTGGCAGCCGGACGATGCCGTCGCCTTCGACGC
>CAXTQM010000093.1:3439-8146 GCA_964246205.1 uncultured Beijerinckiaceae bacterium
GGAAGAAGGCCAGGGGCTCTGCCCCTGGCCCCCCCCCGGGGGGCACCCCCCCCCCGCGGCCGGGCGACGGCGAGGCGGCCCTGCGTTTCGAGGGGCTCGCCACCATCGCCGAGGTTTTCCTCGACGGAGCGCCGGTGCTCGCCTCCGACAACATGTTCCTGTCTCACGAGATCACGCTCGCTCTCTCCGGCCGCCATGAGCTTGCCGTCGTCTTCCGCTCGCTCGACGCCCATCTCGCCGGCCGTAAGGGCCGGGCGCGCTGGCGGCCGCGGCTGGTGCGGCCGCCGTCCCTGCGCTTCGTGCGCACGCTGCTGCTGGGGCACGTCCCGGGCTGGGGACCGCCGGTGCATGCCGTCGGGCTGTGGCGCGCGGTGAGCGTGGCGCCCGCCGATACGCTGCGCTTGCTCGATCACCGCCTGTCCGCCCGCTTCGACCGCGACGGCGATGGCCTGCTCGACGTGAGCGTGCGGCTCTCGCGCGCGGTCGACGGCTGGGTGACCGCGCGCTGCGGCGACATCGATTTCGTGCTGGTCGACGACGGCGACGGCCTGCTGCGCGGCCGCGTCGAGATCCCCGACGTGCTGACCTGGTGGCCGCACACCCACGGCGAACCGGCGCTCTACCCGGTCGCCGTCACGGCGGAAGGTCGAAGTTTTGCGCCGGGCAACATCGGCTTTCGCACCGTCGTCATCGACCGTGACCGCGACGGCCAGGGCTTCGGCCTCGTCGTCAACGACGTACCGGTGTTCTGCCGCGGCGCATGCTGGACCGCCGCCGATATCGTCGCCCTGCGCTCTTCGCGAGAAGCCTGCGAGCCGCTGCTGCGGCTGGCGCGCGATGCCGGCATGAACACCATCCGCGTCGGCGCCACCATGGGCTACCAGGGCGACGCGTTCTACGCGCTGTGCGACGAGCTCGGTCTCCTGGTCTGGCAGGACTTCGCCTTCTCAAATTTCGACTATCCCGCGGGCGACGCGGCGTTCCGCGCCTCGGTCGACGCCGAGGCCCGGCAGTTCCTGGCGCGCACCCAGGGCTCGCCCTCCTTTGCCGTGCTGTGCGGCGCCAGCGAGGTGGCGCAACAGGCGGCGATGCTCGGCATGCCGGCGACGCTGTGGTCCAACGCGCTCTTCGACGAGGTGCTGCCCGCCGCCTGCGCCGCACTGCGGCCGGACGTGCCCTACGTGGCGCATTCGCCCTGGGGCGGCGCGATGCCGTTCCAGGCCGACGTCGGCATCAGCCATTACTACGGTATCAGCGCCCATCGCCGGCCCATCGAGGAGGCGCGCCGGGCGCAAGTGCGTTTCTCGGCCGAGAGCCTCGGCTTCGCCAACGTGCCCGACGTCGCCACCTTCATGCTGGAGCCGGATGCGCCGACGATCGTGCATCCAGCGTTCACCGAGCGTTACGCCCACGACGTCGGTGCCAGCTGGGCCTTCGAGGGCATCCGCAACCACTACACCGAGGCGCTCTACGGCATCGACGTCGCCGCGATGCGTCGCGACGACCCCGTGCGCTTCCTGGCCTACGCCCGCGCCACCTCGGCCGAGGTCATGGAGGCGACCTACGCCGAGTGGCGGCGCGAGGGCTCGGTGACGCGAGGCGCGCTGGTGTGGTGGCTGCGCGATCTGTTCCCCGGCGCCGGCTGGGGCGTGATCGACTCCACCGGTGCACCCAAGGCGGCCTTCTATGGCTTGAAGCGCGCGTTTCGTCCCTGCGGATTGATGCTGACCGACGAGAACCTCAACGGCCTGAAAATCTCGCTCTTCAACGAGGCGGCGGCAGAGCGCGCGGTCAAGCTCACCCTCGCCTGCCTGCGCGACGGCGAGACGCCTGTCATGCGCGCCGAAGCCGACCTCGTGCTGGCGCCCCGCTCGACCATCGGCATTGCCGCGACGACGTTGTGGGGCGGGTTCTTCGACACGACTTATGCCTTCCGATTCGGCGAGCCCTCGCACGACGTGACGATCGCGCGCCTCGCCGACGCCCTCACCGGCGAGGTTCTCGCCGACGCCTTCCACTTTCCGCTCGGGCGGGGCCACGCGCGTCACGATCTCGGCCTCGAGGCGACAGCCCATCGCGACGGCGACCGATGGAGCCTGACGCTGCGGACCCGCCGCTTAGCCCAGTCGGTGCGGCTGTTCGGCGTCCGCGGCGCCACCGACAATTACTTCCATCTCGCGCCGGGTTTTCCGCGCACGATCGGCGTCGAGGGCCGTTTCGAGGCTGCGGCATCCAGCATCGAGGCGCTGAACGGCACCGACCGCTGTTCGATCTCGACGGCGGCGTGAGCCTTCATCCGACGGCCCGGCAACTGCGCGGTCGAAGCCGCGTTCTGCCGGCGTCATCGGAGCGCACCCCATGCTTCTGCATTGGATCTACGTCGTCGTAATCGGTTTCATAGCCGGCCTTATCGCCAAGTTCATCCTGCCCGGGCCCAACAACCCGAGCGGCTTCATCCTGACCACGATCCTTGGCATCGTTGGGTCGGTCGTCGCCAACTTCATCGCGGTGAAGGTCGGCTGGATCACCGACAGCAGCGAGGGCGGCTTCCTGCTCAGCGGCATCGTCGGCGCCGTCATCCTCCTGGCGATCTATCATCTCGTCATGCGCAACACGCAGTCGACCGCCGTCTGACGGCCGCAAGACGTTGAAACCGGGGCGCCGGCGTTGGCTCGCTGGCGCCATTTTCATGGCGCTCGCGGCCGTGGCGAGACGGAGCCTTTCCGCCATTGTTCCGTTGCGCGCGCATCGCAGCAGCGGAGACGAGCCGATGGCCGACAGCGGACCCAAGCCGGTAATGCCCTACTGGCACGTCTACACCGACAGCGAGGGCGTCAGCCGACAAAAGCGCTTCGAGCTCTCGGATTTCGAGCTGAAAGGCGTCGATCCGCACACGGCGCCGCAGTGGAACGACAAGATGGACAAGAGCGAAGCGGGCGTGACCTTTACCGTGTTGCCGGTCGGCTGGGTCGGCGACTGGCACGAGAATCCTCGGCCGCAATGGATCACCATCTGCACCGGCCGCTGGTTCGTCGAGACGATGGACGGCACGCGGGTCGAAATGGGACCTGGCGAGATCATGATGGGCGAGGACCAACACACCAAGGAGCGCGACGGCCGCAAGGGGCATCTTTCCGGTACGGTCGGCAGCGAGGTGTGCACGATGATCGTCACCGGCCTCGAGTCGAAGCCGACGGTAAACCAGCCCGGCCGCTTCAAGTAGCGCCGCCTCAGCGGCTTCGCGGGCGCGTGGTCGGCATGGTCACCAGTTCGGCCTTCCCGAACAGGTGACCCTGCAGGTAGGTGATGCCCCATTCCGTCAGGATGCGCGCGGTCTCCTCGTCCTCGACCCATTCGGCAACCGTCGGGATCTGCAGGTTGCGGGCGAGATCGATCAGCGTGCGGATGAAGAATCGGTCGTCCTGCGACGATGCCAGGTTCTGGCAGAAGGCGCCGTCGATCTTGAGAAAGTCGACCGGCAGCTGACGCAGCGTTCTGAAGGACGAGTGGCCCGAGCCGAAGTCGTCGATCGCGAGCTTGACGCCGAGCGGCTTGATCGCTGCCAGCGTGATCCGCGTCGCCTCGAGGTCGCCGATCGCGCAGGTCTCGGTGACCTCGATCGTCAGGCGCCGCGCAGCGTCAGGCCTTAGCCGCGAGGCGGTGCGCAGGTGCTCGAACCAGCACGGATCGGCGAGGCTCGCCGGCGACGCGTTGATGGAAAGGCTCAGCTTGCGGTCGGCGGTCATCAGCGCGAAGGCGATCTCGATGACGCGACGGTCGATCAGCGAGACCAGGCCGTCCCGCTCGGCGTTGGCGACGAGCGCGTCGGGCATCAACGGCGGGCCGTCGGGCCTGATCACGCGCACGAGGCCTTCGTAGAAGGCGATCTGGCGGGTGCGCGCATCGACGATCGGCTGCAGCGCCAAGGCGACGCGGCCCTCTTTCAGCGCGGTCAGGATCTCGTCGGAGGCGCGAACCGGCCGGGCTGCGGCACGGCCGAGACCTGGGTGGTAGCGCACGTAGTCGGCGCCGGTCGGCTGTCGCGCCGCTTCCAGCGCCTCCTCGGCGAATTGCAGAAGCGCCTGCGGCGTACGCCCGTGCGCCGGCGCGATCACAGCTCCGATGCGCGGCGACAGCATCGGCGTCTCGGGCGTGGTCTCGGCGATCGCGACCAGGAGTCGTTCCGCCGCCGCTGCCGCCTGCGCGTCGTTGCAGGATTCGAGCAGCACGGCGAACTTCGTGGCGGCATAGCGCGCCACCACCTCGTGGGATCGCATCTGCAGCTGCATGCGCGCGACGGTCTCGATGATCTGGCCTTCGCCGACAGGCTCCGACGATCCGGCGAGATCGATGCCGATCAGCAGAACGGCGAAAGTCGAGTTTTTTCGCGCCGCCAGCGATAGCTGGCGGGACAGGTGTTCGACGAAGAAGGCCCGGTTGAAGACGCCCGTGGCCGCGTCGCGCTGGGCGCTGACGCTGCGCTGGCGTTCCGCCTCGAAGCGCTCCGTGACGACGCGAATGATCCCGTGCACGCGCGAGGGTCTGTCGCCGGCGTCGGCGAACCAGCGCCCGGTGTCCTCGACCCAGACCGGCGCGCTCTGCGATCGCTTGTGCGCGATGAGGCCGTACACAGCCTTGAACGCGACGCCGCCCCCGGCGTCGCAGCCGCCCGGCGCCATGATGGCCTCGTAGCGTGACGACGGGCTC
>CAXTQM010000094.1:0-790 GCA_964246205.1 uncultured Beijerinckiaceae bacterium
GTTCCAGCCCGTGCCGGCGCGCTCGACCGTGGCGCCGCGCGCGCGCCAGGCGGCGGCGGTACGCATCACATCGTCGCTCTCGAGCAGACCGGTGACGCGGGTCTCGCCGATGCAGAGCAGGCCGAAGATCATGGCGCGATGCGAGATCGACTTGTCGCCCGGGGGCCGCAGCCGTCCCGCAAGGGGTCCGCCGCGCTCGGCGGTCAGGGAACGCGCAGCGTTGGAATGCGACAAGGGTCTTCGCGCTCGGGACGGAGGAATGGCGCCGGCCGTAGCATGGGGCGGCGCGAGCTGTCATCCGACCGCCCCGCGAGGCGCGACGCACGGTCTGGCAAATGCATTGACAGGGCGGTCCCCCGCAACTAACCGGGCCGGCTTGAAGCGCAGGGCGTTGCCCACCGCCGCCTGCCTCTCACACCACATCCTCGAAGGTCCTCTCCGTGGCGAAATCCGAGCTTGGCAGCAAGCACAAGTGCCAGAACTGCGGCACCAAATTTTTCGACCTCAACAAGGACCCGGTGGTCTGCCCGAAGTGCGGTGAGGTGCAGACCGTCACCGCCATGCCCTCGCCGGTCCGCGCCACACGCGCCGCGCCGGCCGCTGCAGCCAAGCGCGATGCCGACTACGACGAGGCCGACACCGAGAGCGGCGCCGAGGTCATGAGCCTGGAGGATGCCGACCAGCCCGAAGACGGCCAGGTCGCCGCGGTGGGGACCGACGACGAGGCGGAGTTTTTTTTTTATGATTCGTCGACCTACGAGTTCTACACCTTCCTCGAGGAGGAGGAGGA
>CAXTQM010000094.1:800-8109 GCA_964246205.1 uncultured Beijerinckiaceae bacterium
GGCCGAGCCCGACGACGACGCCGCGACCACCGACGACGACAACGACACCTTCCTGGAGGAGGAAGAGGACGACGACAGCAACGTGTCCGACCTCATCGACGGCGACATCGAAAGCGACGAGGAGCGGTAGGCGCTTCGATGTTTGCTTCATTGCGAGCTTAGCGAAACAACACAGGAGCTGATGGAGGATCGTCTCTCAGCTCCTGGGTTGCTTCGCTTCGCTGGCAATGACGGGCGGTTTCTACTCCGCCGCGACTCTCGCCGCCGGACGCGCGGCCAGCGCCGCGAACAGGCCGTCGTCCTCCCCCACTTCCGCGTTGGGCGTCGTCAACAGCGTCTCGCCGTAGAAGATCGAGTTGGCTCCGGCAACCATGCACAGCACCTGCGCCTCCTGCGACAGGGACGAGCGCCCGGCCGAGAGCCGCACGCGGGCTCGCGGCATCACGATGCGCGCGGTCGCGACCATCCGCACCAGGTCGAAGGCGTCGACCTTGGGCAGGCGCGACAGCGGCGTGCCGGCGACGGGCACCAGCGCGTTGATCGGCACGCTCTCGGGATGCGGATCAAAGCCGGCCAGCACTTGCAGCATGGCCGCACGGTCGCGCACGCCCTCGCCCATGCCGATGATGCCGCCGCTGCACATCTCGATCCCGGCGCCGCGTACCGCCTTCAGCGTGCGCAGGCGATCGTCATAAGTCCGCGTCGAGATGATCGCATCGTAGAAGTCAGGCCCGGTGTCGAGGTTGTGGTTGTAGGCGGTGAGCCCGGCGCCGGCGAGCCGGCCGGCCTGCGCCTCGGTCAGCATGCCCAGCGTCACGCAAGCTTCCAGCCCAAGCGCGCGCACGCCCTCGACCATGCGCAGCACGGCGTCGAACTCCTTGCCGTCGCGGACCTGGCGCCAGGCCGCGCCCATGCAGAACCGATCGGCGCCGGCGGCCTTGGCGCGTGTGGCCAGCGCCAGCACCTCGTCCGCGTCCATCAGGTCGACACGGTCGAGCTTGACCTCCTTGTGGTGCGCCGATTGCGGGCAGTAGGCGCAGTCCTCGGGGCAGCCGCCGGTCTTGATCGAGAGCAGGCTGGCGCGCTGCACGTCCGAGGGATCGTGGTGCGCGCGGTGCACGGCGCTGGCTTCGGCGACGAGGTCGAGCAGCGGCTGGTCGTGGATCGCGACGATGGCGGCAACGGTCCAATCGTGGCGGCTGGTCGGGCGATGGGAGGGCTGATCGAGCATGGGCGCAGGTTTAACGCCTCGTCATTGCGAGCGCCAGCGGGCGGCACTGATCCTCACCCAATCTCCTCATGGTGAGGAGGCGAGAAGCGCCGTCCCAAAGCACGAACTATCTCTCCGGTGCCCGATCCGAGCGGAGAGATGCCGCGTGGTTCGACACGGTCCTTCGGACCTCCACACCATGAGGAGCTTGGATCCTACGATTGAAAAAGCGGTTCGGTAAGCCAGCCGCCCAATCGTCACTCCTCGAGCGGCACGGACCAGTACAGGAAGTCCTGCCAAGCGCTGGTGTCGATGCGCGGCGGGAAGCGCCGCGCGATAGCCTCGAGCTGCCGCGTCGTCGGCCGGTAGCGCGCATAGGGCAGCACGAGCCCCGCCGCCTCCGGTGTCCGGTCGCCCTTCTTCTGGTTGCAGGCGACGCAGGCGAGCACGGTGAGGATCACGTCTTCGGCGACAGCACGGCGGCCTACGGATCGCCGGGCTGGTCGCCGGCGTGATCGGCCTCAAGGCGGCGAAGGTCGCCGGGTTCGGCGCCCTTCTGCTCCTGTTCAAGAAGTTTTTCCTTGTTCTGCTCGTGCCGTTCATCTGGCTCGGCAACAAGATGAAGGCCCTGTTCCGGCGCCGCGATACCACGGAAAAGGCCGCGCCGTGAGGAGGCCTGCCGAGATCGCGATCAAAGCCGCGCGTAGCGGGCCGTCATCATCGCGACCACCTCGTCGACATGGGCGCGCATGTCGACCTTGGTCATGCGCGGCGGCTCGGCCAGCGCGAGACGGCCGAGGTGAAAGCTCGATACCACGGCGCCGATGAAGATGCGCGCGGCACAGACCGGGTCGTGGCATCGCAACTCGCCGCGCGCGGTGGCCGCCGCTAGAAATTCGCCGAGCCGGGTGCGCACGCGATCCGGCCCCGCCGCCATGAACAGCACGCCGAGTTCGGGATTGCGCACGCTCTCCGCCACCACCGTGCGGCAGAGCGAGACGGCGTCCTCCTCCAGGATGCTCTCGAGCATCTTGAGGGCGATGGTGCGCAACACCTCGGCCACCGAGCCCGGCGTCGCGAACTTCTCGTCTAGATCTTCGAGCCAGCACTTCGCCCGCTCCGACACGATCTCGGCGAACAGCTCCTCCTTGCTGCCGAAATGTCGGTACAGCGTCTCCTTGGAGGCGCCGGCGCGCGCGGCGATCGCCTGCATCGTGGTCTCGGCGAAGCCGGTCTCGAAGAACACGCGCTCGGCGACCAGCGCGATCTCGCGCCGACGCTTCTCCCCACGCGGGATCGGCAAACCGGCTAGATGCAGCTGCGCGGTTGACGCGGCCATCGCCTACCTGCTTATTATGCGAACCGACGGGTTCGGTTGCCGCTGCGCACAAGAGCACCTAATGCGCCGGGCGGCAACCCGACACACAGTCATACGACCAGCGTTGGATGGCGTGAAGCATGGCCGACAACCAGCACGACGAACATGATGACGGAGAGGTGAAGACCCGGCGCGACACGGCCGAGAAGCCGCAGCGCGAGGAGCCTCAGCACGGCGAGTCCGAGCACGACGAGGAGGCGGGCGACGACGAGTCCGCCGAGGACGACGGCGACGAGGACACCCGCAAGGACGCGAAGAAGCGCAAAAATCGCCGGCCCCTCGTCCTGGTCATCGCTCTGACGGTCCTGCTGCTGCTGATCCTCGGCGCGGTCTATTACTGGCTGTCGACGCGCACGATCGTCGACACCGACGACGCCTACACCGACGGCTACATGCAAAACATCGCTCCGCAGGTCGCCGGGCAGGTGGTCTCGCTGGACGTCGTCGACAACCAGTTCGTCAAGAAGGGCCAGGCGCTCATCCATATCGATCCGCGCAGCTTCATCGACGACCGCGACCAGGCCCAGGCGCAGCTCGACACCGCCAAGGCGCAGTTCGCCGGGCAACGACTCGCCGCCGAAGTCGCCAAGAAGAACTTCCCCGCCGCGCTGCAGGTCGCCCAGGCCAACCTCGCCGCCGCCAAGGCCAGCCTGGCGCAGCGCCAAGCCGACTACGCCCGGCAAAAGAGCCTGCCGAAGCAGGCGACGACCCAGCAGGAGGTCGATGCCGCGACGTCGAACCTGCAGAACGCCCAGGCCCAAGTGCTGCTGATGCAGGCCCGGGTGGTGCAGGCCGAGCCGGTGCAGCAGCAGATCGGCGAGGTCGAAGCCAACGTGAAGAACCAATCGGCGATGATCGAGCAGGCTCAGGCCAGACTCAACCAGGCCAACCTTAATCTCAGCTACACGGTGGTGCGCGCCGCCTCTGACGGCTGGGTCACGCGCCGCCAGGTCGACAGAGGCAATTACGTCCAGACCGGCCAGCAGATCATGGCGCTGGTGTCGCCCGAAGTGTGGGTGACGGCGAACTTCAAGGAGACGCAGCTCGACCTGATGCGGCCGGGCCAGAGCGTCAAGATCTCGGTCGACGCCTACCCCAACCTCGACCTGCGCGGGCACGTCGACTCGATCCAGGCCGGCTCGGGCTCCAAGTTCTCGGCGTTTCCGGCTGAGAACGCGACCGGCAACTTCGTCAAGATCGTGCAGCGAGTGCCGGTCAAGATCGTCATCGATTCCGGTTTGGACCCGACGGTCCCGCTGCCGCTGGGCATCAGCGTCGAACCCTCGGTCACGGTGCAATGAGCGACGCGGCCAGCCCCGCCGATCACGCCGTCGGCCCTTCGGCGGCCAGAGGCCGCGTCACGAAAAGCGGCGCCGCTAAAAAAGGCAACGGTGCCAAGGCCGGCAACGGCAAAGCCGGCACGGGCGAGGCCGGCGCGCAGGAAGTCGGCAAGGGCTGGAAGCCGGCGGTCAATCCCTGGATCATCGCGATCTGCGTGACGCTGGCGGCGTTCATGGAGATCCTCGACACGACGATCGTCAACGTCGCCCTCCCCTACATCGCCGGCTCGCTCGCCGTGTCGAACGACGAGGCGGACTACGCGCTGACGTCCTACCTCGTCGCCAACGGCATCGTGCTGACGATCTCGGGCTGGGTCTCGGACACGATCGGGCGCAAGCGCTACTTCCTGCTTTGCATCGCGATGTTCACGGTCTGCTCGTTCCTGTGCGGTATCTCGCAGAGCCTGGCGCAGATCATCATCTTTCGCGCGTTCCAGGGGCTCTTCGGCGGCGGCCTGCAGCCCAACCAGCAGTCGATCATCCTCGACACGTTCGAGCCGGCCAAGCGCGGCGCCGCTTTCGCCATCACCGCCATCGCCACCATCGTCGCGCCGGTGCTCGGCCCGACGCTTGGCGGCTACCTCACGGTGAACTACGGCTGGCGCTGGATCTTCTTCGTCAACATTCCCGTCGGCATCTTCGCCGTCATCGTCAACTTCTTCGTCGTTCAGGATCCGCCCTGGGAGAAGGCGAAGCAGAAACGCAAGACCAGGGGCATCGACTATATCGGACTGGGACTCATCACGTTGGGTCTCGGGTGCCTCCAGGTCATGCTCGACCGCGGCGAGGACGACGGCTGGTTCGGCTCCAGATTCATCGTGACGATGGGTGTCCTGGCCTTCCTCGGAATCTTCGGAGCCATCTGCTGGCTGCTGACAGCCAAGAACCCGATCGTCAAACTCGAGGTCTTCAACGACAAGAACTTCTCGATGGGCTGCATCCTCGTCGGAGCGATGGGGGCCATCCTCTACGCCAGCTCCGTCATCATCCCGCAGTTCTCGCAGCAGGTTTTGGGCTACGACGCCTACCGCTCCGGGCTGATCCTGTCGCCGGGCGGCATCGTCGTCATCTGCCTCATCCCGTTCGTCGGGAAGATCATGAAGCGGGTGCAGACACGCTTCGTCGTGATGTTCGGTTTCACGCTGATGGGCGTTGCCCTTCTCTATTCGAGCGGGCTCGTGCCCGGCATCGATTTCCGCACCCTGGTCTTCATGCGCACCGCGCAATCGGCGGCGTTGGCCTTCCTGTTCGTACCGATCTCGTCCATCGCCTATCTCACGCTACCCAAACGCTACCAGGCGGACGGCGCCGCCCTCTACTCGATGTTCCGCAACGTGCTCGGCGCCGTCGGCATCTCGCTGTCGTCGGCGCTTGTCATCGAGCGGACACAGGCCGACCAGTCGCACCTCTCGCAATACATGACGCCGCTGAACAACGGCTACAACGTCCTCATCCAGCAGAGCGAAAGCGCGTTGCGCGCGCTCGGTCGCGCGCCAGCGACGCTGCACGACCAGGCGGTGTCGCACACCTTCTCGACATACAAGGCGCAGGCGCAGGTGCTCGCCTACGGCAACGTGTTTTTATACACCTCCGTGCTCGCGTTCCTGGTGGTGCCGTTCTGCTTCTTCATCTCGAAGAAGAAGGCGTCCGGCGGCGGTGCCGCGCACTGATGCGCCCAACAAAATTGAGACAGCGTCCGGGTTTGGCCGCACTCAGACGGCGCACCGGCGCTCCCAAGCTTGATTTTAACCCCGCGGAGTCCTGTCTGGATTCCATGATGCGGTGGCGTTCGAACGGCGGGTTGAGGCGCGTTGCGAAGGCGGCGATCGGCTGCGCGCTCCTCTCGAGCTCGCTGGCGGGCGCCGGCTGCGTCGGCCCGAACTTCGTGCCGCCGATCCCGGCCACCGCCGACAGCCGCAACTTTCTCGACACCGGCAAGGCCGTGCGTTCGCCCATCCCCGTGCTCGCCGGCACGTCGAACGCGGTCACCGAGGCGCAATGGTGGCGCATCTTCCACGATCCCGAGCTGACCCGGCTCGAAGCCCGCGTGGCGGAAGAGAACCTCGACGTTCGGACCGCTACGCTGCGCGTCGCCGAGAGCCGCGCCCAGGTCGCCTCCACTGCGGCGGCCGCGCTGCCGACGCTGAACGGCACGGGCAGTGACTACCGCGAGGCGTTTTCCGGCAACAGCCTGTTCAAGCTGATCCCGATTCAGTCGCTTTCCGGCGGGTCGTCCGGATCGACAAGCACGACAGGGTCGAGCTCGTCCTCGAGTTCCGGCGGCAGCCAGATCATTTCCGGCTTCAACAATTATTCCGTGGGCTTCGACGCCTCGTGGGAACTCGACCTCTGGGGCCACATCGCCCGCCAGATCGAGGCCGCCGATGCGCAGTACCTCGGGATGGAGGAGATGCGCCGCAACACGCTGGTCTCGACCTACGCCGAACTCGCGCGTGACTACGTCACCCTGCGCGGCACCCAGCTGCAGCTGCGCATCGTGCGCGACAACCTCAAGGTCGAGGAGGAGATCCTCGGCATCACCAAGGTGCGCCAATCCAACGGTCTCGTCACAGGCCTCGACGTCGAGACCGCCGCCTCCCAGGTCGATTCGGTGCGCGCGCAAATCCCCCAGCTGCAGGCACAGGAGGTCAGCCAGATCAACATGATCAGCCTGCTGCTCGACCAGCCGCCGCTGGGCCTGTCGCAGGAGCTGATCGATGCCAAAGCCGTGCCGCCGAATCCGCCGGTCGTGCCGATCGGCCTGCCCTCGGAGCTGGCGCGCCGCCGGCCGGACATCCGCATCGCCGAGGCCAACCTCCACGCCGCCACCGCCAACATCGGTGTCGCCGTGGCCGAGTTCTACCCGAGCGTGCGCCTCAACGGCAGCCCGACGCTGCAGGCGCTGTCGCCCAAGGACCTCTTCAAGGGCACCTCGCTGCAGTACATGAACATCGGCCCGTCCGTGACCCTCCCGATCTTCGAGGGCGGCCGTTTAAAGTCGAACCTCGTGCTTCAGGAGAAGACGCAGCAGGCGATGGCCATCGCCTATCACCAGGCGGTGCTGAACGCCTGGCACGACGTCATCAACCAGTTGACCTCCTACCGCACCGAGCAGATCCGCCGCGAGCGGCTGCGCAGCCAAGTCGAGCATGCCAAGCTCGCGCTGACGCTGGCACGCACGCGCTACGAGCAGGGTGTCGCCGACTTCACCACCCTGCTCACCGACGAGCAGACCGTGCTCAACGCCGAGCAGCAGCTGGCCCTAAGCACCACCAACGTCTCCACCGACCTCGTTGCGCTGTACAAGGCGCTGGGCGGCGGCTGGGAGCTGACCTATCCCGATCCCAAGGCCAAGCTGCCGCCGCTGGTGGCGGCCGGCGT
>CAXTQM010000095.1:0-3673 GCA_964246205.1 uncultured Beijerinckiaceae bacterium
GGGCAGGCCCGGCACGCCGCGGGTGCCATGGTCCAGCGGCAGCACCGGCAGGGCGCGCGGGAATAGCGAGGCTGCGTCGGCCGCGCTCGACTCCGCCACCGGCACGTCGAGGCGCAGCATGGCCGCGGCGGCACGGCAATGCGCGGGATCGGCGACGAGGACGAAGGGCGGCGTCGCGGCATCGCGAGCGAGCCAGGCCTTGAAGGCGATCTCCAGCCCGATGCCCGATGGATCGCCCCGCGTGAGGGCGAGCAGCTGGCTCAATGCCGCTCGATCACGGCGTGCGCCCGCATGTCCTTGTACTTGGCGTCGGCTTCCTGGTCGTAATGCTCGCTGAGCAGGCGCTCGGAGATCTCCTTGCGCAGCTCGTCGTCGTTGCGCGAAGTGCTGCGGTCGCAGAGCGCGATCAGCTCGATGCCGTTAGCCGAGCGGCTCGGCCCGGTCAGGTGCCCAACGGGCAGCTTGTCCAGCACGTCCTTGATGCCTTCGCCGAGCTGGGCCGAGCTGCGGACCAGCTTCTCGCGCACGGCGACGCCGGGCAGCGACTTGGCGTAGGGAATGCCGGTGTCGCAGCTGGTGAACTTGGTCCGCAGCGCCTCGGCCTCCTTGGCGCGGGCAGCCAGCGCCGCCTGGTTGTCGCCGGTGCCGAGGGTGAAGACCACTTGGCGGATGGTGTAGTTCACGACGCCGCCGCTCTTGCCGCTCTTGGCCTTGGCGAGCTCCTGGCGGACCTGGATTTCGCTCGCCTCGACGCCGCGGTTGAGCGCCCGAATCAGTACGGAATAGCCGAGTTCCGCCTTGAAGAAGGTGGTGGCCTGACCCTGTTGCACGCCGGCATGGCCGATATCGTTGGCGATCTGCTGCGCCGAAAGCTTCATCTTCTTGGCGATGACCTGCAGCTCCTCCGGCACCTCCTCGTCCTTGATCGAGACGCCGTAGCGGCCGGCCTCGCGCGCCTTGAGGCGGGTCTGCACCATGCTTTCGATGGCGGCATCACGGCTCGCCGGCCGGCGCAGGGCCTTGAGCAGCTTCATGCGCTGCTCGATGTCGATCGTGGTGATCGGATCGCCGTTGACGGAGACCACGATGGCCTGGGCCCGGACCGCGGACGGCGCGCCCATCGCCAGGGCGACGACGAGCGCGGCGCTCCATGGGGCAAGGCGCGGCCGGTCGAGGCCGGAAGCGTGACGTCGAAGACCTGGCATGGCTCTCGGAAAGGTTTTGATCGTGCGGCACCTTCTTTTGCAGAAACTCGGCGCTTTTCGGGCGCCGCTCCCTGGAACCCGGTTGGAACTCAGCGAACCCCGTCGAGACCGCTGGTGGTCGCGGCCTCGAGCGTCGATTTCGAGAACCTGGCATCGCCGAGCGTGCGCAGCTGCAGCGTGACAAGCACCGTCTGGTTGCGTTCGAAGGAACCGGTGCCGTTGTCCTGGTAGATCGAGCTGTAGTTGACCGCGAACGTCGTACACTCGTCGGTGTAGCCGCCGCCGATGCCGAGCGCTGCCACGGCGAACGGTCCGGGATTGGCGTAGCCGATGATCGACACCGGATAAAGGTGCCGGCTCATGTCGAAGGTCACGTTGCCCTGGGCGAAGTAGTTCTTTGTGAAGGCGTACTTGCCGACGACGGCGAGGCCTTCGCGACGCACGTCGTAGCCGATGACCGGCTGCGCCTGATAGTTGGCGAACTGGATGCCGCCGGTCAGCGCGCCGAGGTTGACGTTGGCGGTGGCATCGACGCGGCGGTTCTCGCCCGTCCTCTCGTCGAAGCGCGCCTGCGTGCCGAAGGTGACGAGCGGCAGCGGCGAAACCACGCCGCCCACGACGTAGTCCGACAGCCTTCGGTCGAGCCCGGAACTCAGCCCGATGTTGGCGGCATCAGGCGTGGCGTAGGCGTTGGTGCCGGCGACCTGCACCGATTGCCCGGCCACGACGCGGGCGTAGCCGCCGTTGTGGAAGGTGAAGCCGCTTTGGAACCCGTAGTTGGCGCGCACGCCCGTCTCGAAGCGGTCGTAGCCCGAGAACTTGTTCCAGTCGAACAGGTTCGAGGAATCGAACACCAGGCTTTGTGCGTCGAGGTTCACCAGGGTCCGCGTGCCGATCTGGTTGTCGGGGCGCGCGATGATCTGACCGATCGGTTCGAAGATCATCGTGCCGAGCGAGCTGCGATAGAAGAACGGATAGCGATATTCGAGACCGACGCCGGGTATGACGTTGGCCGTCGTGCCCGAGCCGCCCGGCAGGAAGTTCAGCTGCGAGGCATTGCTGTAGCTGGTGTAGTTGCCGTTGGCCGCGAAACTGTAGCTGTTGGTGGTGTTGAGGTCGAGGGTCTCGGCGTTGACACGGGCGAAGGCGAACGGCGTCCACACTTCGCCGATGGTGTCGATGAACTTGCGCTGGTAGCTCAACTGGCCGGTGGCGCGAGTGTAGTCGCCGCCGATGCCGCGCAGCAGGCAGGAGTTCCCGCTGGTCCGGCCGGGCTGATAGACGTTGCAGACATCGTAAAGACCGTACGCGGAATCGAGCGTGCGCGGCCCGACCGCCTGGAAGGCCGCCGATTGCGCCGAAAGGCTCGTCAGGTTGAAGTCGACTTCCACCTGGCCGCCGATGCCGCGGGTTTTCGCAGGATCGATGTCGATCGTCTTGTTGTAGTCGAGCACCGGGTGCGCGACCGGCTGTTGCGCCTGGATGTCGTGGCTCGACAGGCCCTGGATGTAGAAGCCGCGGAGATCGAAGAAGCTGCGATCGCCTTGGCCGGTCAGGTAGATCGTCGAGATCGATTCCGAGAAATAGTTTGCGGAGATCGTGCTGGTCGGAACGGCATAATCGAAGAGGTAATATTTGTCGGAAAGCGCCGTGATGTTCCAGCCGAATTTGAAGTAGGGGTCGATCGTGAAGTCACCCTTGGTGTTGATGTCGCCGCGGAGCGGACGATTGCCGGCGCCGTAGGGTCCCTGCGCGAAAGCGCCTGGGTTCGCCTCGTCGATCCCCGAGGCCTGGATGTAGTACATCCCGTTGGTGGTGCGCTGGCGGAACTCGCCGGCCCCGAAGAACCCCTGCTGGGTGAAGGCCGTCGGCGTCAGCGTCAGGTCGTAGTCCGGAGCCAGGTTGTAGAAGATCGGCACGCCGACGCCGTAGCCGAGCTGCGTCCTGTAGAACTCATGCGGCGACAGCACGCCTGACTTCTTGCTCACCGTCGGGTCGGGCGCGGACAGGAACGGCGCGTAGGCCACGGGTATCCCGAGAAACTCGAGATACGCGCCCTCGTAGTAGACCGTCCTCTCTTCGTTCTTGTGGATGATCTTCTTGGCACGGATGCGCCACAGCGGTGGGCGGTCGGGATGGTCCGCGCAGGCGTCGCAGGCGGTGTAGGTACCCTTGGAGAAGATCGTGTCGCCGTCGATGCGCTCCATCCGCGGCGCCGAGAAATGCGTCTTGTCCTTGGTGTCGGCGCGCAGGCTCTCGACGAAGCCGTCGCGGAAGTCGTCGGTGAGATCGAACTGCTCGCCGTGGTAGATCGTGCCGTCCTTCTCGGTCAGCTTGGCGTGACCGGTGGCAAGCAGGCGCTTGGTGGTCTTGTCGTAGACGACCTTGTCGGCCTCGAGCGTGCGCCCGTCGTAATAGATGCGGACGTTGCCTTCTGCGGCGACGGTGTTCTTGTCGGTGTTCTGGAC
>CAXTQM010000095.1:3683-8090 GCA_964246205.1 uncultured Beijerinckiaceae bacterium
ACGAGCTGGTTGGCCTCCACCAGCATCTTGGTGCCGGCGTCGGCCTTGCTCGCCGGGTCCCTGCCTGTACGAACCTGCGGCGGGGCGCCGTTGATGCGGCCGCCCACGGCGGACTCCTGGGCTCTCGCGGCGGCGAGCGGCATGGCCGAGGCGAGCAGAAGCGCGACCAGCGCCGCGGCAACGGACCTCGCCACTGCGCCGAGAGTGCGGCGCCCGCGACGCGGTCTCGGCTCATCGGGTGCCTTCCGGCGCCCCATCAGCCGTCCTCCTGGTTCAGCAGCGCCAAAGCCCCGAGCATGCTGGCGACGACGGCCGGCGACCACGCCGCGACCGGCGGGCTGAGCACGCCGGAGCCGCCGAGGTCCCCTACATATTTCGTCGCCACGTAGAGCACGAACCCGGCCGCGATGCCACCGCCCACGAATTTACCGATTCCACCAAAGCGGAAGAACCTTAAGGAAAAGGCAGCCGCGATCAGTGTCATGGCGACCAGCAGGAGAGGACGGGCGAGCAGCATCTGGAACTGCAGGCGATAGCTCGCCGCGTCGAGCCCGGCGCTCTCCGTCTCAGCGCGCAGCGCCGGCAGCTCCCAGAAGGGCACGGACTCGGCCGCCATCGAGCCCTCGACCGCCTGGCCCGGCCGCAGCGTGGTGGCCAGCAGGTAGGTGCCGGCCCGGCGCGGCTCCTCGCCCGGCTGGGTGATCTCGGCACCGGCGAGCCTCCAGACGCCGTTCTGCAGCAGCGCTTCGGCGGCGTGGACACGCTCCGAAAAGTGGCCGTTCTCGTCGTAGACGTAGGCGGTGACGTCGTAGAGCTTGTTGTTCTTGTCGGCGCCCGACTTCGCCCGCAGGATCGACTCGCCGTCGACACCGGTCTGACGTACCCAGATCTCCGGCTTCAACCCGCTCGAGGTGACCTCGCCGAAGATGCTGGTCTCCATCACGTCGGCGCGCTGCTTCATCAGCGCCGACATCGGGTTGAGCGCGGCGACCGAGGCGACGCCGAGCAGTAGCGCGATAAAGACCGGCGGTGCCAGAAATTGCCAGACCGACACGCCCGATGCGCGCGCTACCAGGAGTTCGAGCTTGCGGGTGAGGTTGAGAAACACCGCCATCGAGCCGAACAGGACGCAGAACGGCAGCACCTGCTCCGAGACCGAGGGCGTGCGCAGGAACGACAGCAGGGCGACGGTAGTGGTAGTCACGCCCGCGATGTTGCCGGTGCGGCGCAGGAGTTCGACGAAGTCGATCACGAAGACGAGGCTGAAGATCGTCGCGAACACGGCGAGGATCATCCGCAGGAACCGGGACGACAGGTAGCGGCCGAGCGTGAGGCCGATCATGGCGCGGCGCCGATCATGCCCTGCCTTAACGCATCATCCGCGGCGCAAGCGAGGCGGAGCGGGCGATGACGGTTTCGTGAGCGTCCGATGCGGCGGCTCGTCGGAGCGGCGGAGCGACGCGGATTGCGAGGAGCGAGCGAAGCATAGGCGCACCGGTTCGGCCTGCGGCGATACCGCGGGCACGCTCTTGGCTTAGTCTCGCCTGCCAACAGGGCCTAGTGTGCGCAGGCCACACCGGTAGGGTACCGCCCGGCTGAAACGCCGCTTGCCTCCCGTGAGCCGGGTACTAAAGATGCCGGCCGATTGCCGCAGACGCCCCGCGACGAAGGCGCGTCGCCGGGCTCGAGGGAACGAGATGTCCGAGACCATCAAGATCGATTTCGCCGCGCTCGCCGATGCAAGGGCCGAGAGCGGCCGCACCCTGGTGGTCTTCGCCTCCGGCGACCTCGGCTTCGCCGAGCGGACCGCAGCCGTGCTGGGCGAGGCCGGCACGGCGCTGGTGAAGAAGGCGGCGAGCGCGGCCAAGTTCAAGGGCAAGACCGGTAGCGCACTCGACATCATCGCGCCCGGCGGGCTCGAGGCCGACCGGCTCCTCGTGGTCGGCGTCGGTAGCGACGACCAGGCGGCGCCCGAGGGTCCCACCGCGTCGGCCAAGGTCAACGGCAAGGACAAGCCGCTGGAGCCCACCAACCTCGGTGGCATCGTGGCCGGCAAGGTCGGGCGCGGCACCGCCGCCACCGTGCTGTTCGACCTGCCTCGCCCGGTGCCGGACGCGGCGCGCGCGGTCGCCGACTTCGCCACCGGCCTTCGGCTGCGCGACTACAAGTTCGATACCTACAAGACCAGGAAGAAGAAGGACGAACCCGAGGACGATGGCGCGACGCGGGTCACAATCGCGGTCAGCGGGCCGCACGAGGACAATGGGCACGACCCGGTGGCCGAGGGCGTCATCACCGCCCGCCAGCTCGTCAACGAGCCGCCGAACGTGCTCTATCCGGAAGCCTTCGCCGAGCGTGCGGCCTTCCTGAAGGAGCTCGGCGTCGAGGTCGAGGTGCTCGACATCGCGGCGATGGAGCAGCTCGGCATGGGCGCCATCGTCGGCGTGTCGCAGGGCTCGGCGCGTCCCGGCCGCATCGTTGTCATGCGCTGGAACGGCGCCGGAACTGGCGACGAGACCAAGCCAATTGCCTTCATCGGCAAGGGCGTCACCTTCGACACCGGCGGCATCTCGATCAAGCCCTCGGGCGGCATGGAAGACATGAAGGGCGACATGGCGGGCGCCGCCTGCGTCGTCGGGCTGATGCAGGCGCTGGCCGGCCGCAAGGCCAAGGCCAACGTCATCGGCGCCATCGGCATCGTCGAGAACATGCCGGGCCCCGACGCGCAGCGCCCGGGTGACATCGTGACATCCATGTCGGGTCAGACCATCGAGATCATCAACACCGACGCCGAGGGTCGCCTCGTGCTGGCGGACGTCTGCTGGTACGTGCAGGACAAGTACAAGCCGGCCTTCATGATCGATCTCGCCACGCTGACCGGAGCGATCATCGTGGCGCTGGGACAGGAGCACGGCGGCCTGTTCTCCAACGACGACAAGCTGGCGGACAGGCTTCTCGCCGCCGGCAAGGCCACCGGCGAGAAGCTGTGGCGCATGCCACTGGCGCCGGCCTATGACAAGCTGATCGATTCTAAGTTCGCCGACGTCAAGAACTCCGGCGGGCGGCACGCCGGGTCGATCACGGCGGCGCAGTTCATCCAGCGCTTCGTCAACGACGTGCCCTGGGCCCATCTCGACATCGCCGGCATGGGCATGGCGGCGCCCTCGAACGACATTAACCAGAGCTGGGGCTCGGGCTGGGGCGTGCGGCTGCTAAACCGCCTCGTCGAGGACCACTACGAGACGCACTGAGCGCGATCGCGCGGGAGCCGGCGGTGGAGGTCTGGTTCTACCACCTGCAGCGCCAGCCGCTCGAGGAGGTGCTTCCGATCCTCGCCGGCAAGGCGCTGGCGCGGGGCTGGCGCGGGGCGGTGCAGACGGGCGACGCCCTGCGCCTGAAGGCGCTCGACGACACGCTTTGGACGTACAGAGACGACAGCTTCCTGCCGCACGGCCTCGCTGCCGACCCGCGCGCCGCTCGCCAGCCGATCGTGCTGACGATCGGGGCGGACAACCCGAACGGCGCGGTGCTTCGCCTCTACGTCGAAGGCGCCGAGGTCGATGTCGCGCCGGACGAAGTTGGCTATGAGCGCATCATGCTTCTGTTCGACGGCCGCAACGAGGCCGAGCTCGGAGCCGCTCGCGCGCAATGGAGCCGGCTCAAGGCCGCCGGCTTCACGCTGGCCTATTGGCAGCAGGACGAGGCAGGCCGTTGGGAACAGAAGCTGCAGGCCCGTCCCACGCCAGCACCCGCAGCAGGCTGAGCACGGCCTCCCGCAGGTCGGCGTCGCCGATGCCGGCGCATCGCCTCGCGTAACACCTTGTTAGGGCTGTCGATCGATAACGGGTGACGCGGATGGTCCCTGCGCGCTCCGCGTGCGCTATAGCGGCCTCGTCCGCACCTCTCCGCGATGGAGGCCGATCTGTCCGCTTCGCCCCTGCTCTCGCTCGTGGTCGCCACCAAGGGCCGGCCGTCGCCCTTCGAGGTGCTGTTCCGCAGCCTGGAGGCCCAAAGCTTCCGCGACTTCGAGGTGATCGTCGTCGACCAGAACGCCGACGGGCGGGTCGGCACGCCCGATACTGAGGGGTGGAGCTTCCCGATCCGCCACCTGCGCACGCCGCATGAGAGCGGGCTGAGCCGCGCCCGCAACAGCGGGCTGCCCTCGGCGCGGGGCGCCGTGCTGCTCTTCCCCGACGACGATTGTTGGTACCCGCCGCACTTCCTCGGCCACGCGCTCGACCGCATGACTGAGCTCGGGGCCGACGTGCTCTCCGGCCGCGCCGCCGCAGAGGACGGGCGCGACATCAACGGACGCTTCGAGCAGGCCGTCACCCGCATCGACCGCGACAAGGTCTGGACCACCGGCATCGAGTGGGTGGTGTTCTTCAAGCGCGAGGTGCTGGATGC
>CAXTQM010000096.1:0-8024 GCA_964246205.1 uncultured Beijerinckiaceae bacterium
TCGCCCGACGGGAAGCTGCAATTGTGCGGGCAGGCGCCGCCGAATGCGTACCACCGCCGGAAGGCGTCGGCGCCGCCGAACGCGGTCACGGCGTTGGGGCGCGGGCGGTGCGAGATCTCCTTCAGCCCGGCGTGGACCAGGAGGCCGGGGCCGATCGCCATGGCCAGCACTAGCATGGCGAGGCTGCGCCCCGAGGGCGCCAGGCGCGACGGCAGCCTGTCGGCGCGTGCCAGCGCATAGGCCAGCGCCATGGCGGCGAGGATCACGAAGGGCAGCGCCCAGGCGGCGTAGCGAGCCATGATCCCGGCCGGCGTGTCGCCGACGAAGCGGTGCGGGGCGACGAAAAACAGCCGGGCGACCTCGACGTCGGTGGCCGAACGCAGCCCCAGCACGATCATCGCGAGATAGAGCAGGGCAGCCAGGATCAGCAGGGTACGGGTCATGTCCTGCCATGCCGCGTTCCGTGCGCCGGCGGCAAGCGCGGCCGGTGCGCAGGGCGGCGTTTGCGCCTATACGGCGGCGATGCTGACCCCCGACGAGATCGAGCGCTACGCCCGCCACATCGTGCTGCACCACGTCGGCGGCCCGGGTCAGGCCAGGCTCAAGGCGGCACGCGTGCTGGCGATCGGCGCCGGCGGGCTTGGCGCGCCGCTGCTGCAATATCTCGCAGCGGCGGGCGTGGGCACGCTCGGCGTGGTCGACGACGACCGCGTGGCGTTGTCCAACCTGCAGCGGCAGGTGCTGCACGGCACGCCCGATGTCGGCCGGTCCAAGGTCGAAAGCGCCGCCGAGGCCATCCGCCGCCTCAACCCGCACGTCGCGGTGGCGACTTTTCCCACGCGGCTCGAGATGGGCAACGCCCGCGACCTAGTGCGCGGCTGGGACGTGGTGGCCGACGGCTCCGATAATTTCGCCACCCGCTACGCCGTGTCGGACGCCTGCTTCCACGAGGCCGTACCGCTGGTTAGCGCGGCGGTCGGCAGCTTCGATGCCTCGCTGACGACGCTGCGGCCGCACGAGCGCGACGCGGCAGGCGTGCCGAACCCGACCTATCGCTGCCTGTTCCCGCAGGCGCCGGCGGCGGGCAGCGTGCCAACCTGTGCCGAGGCCGGCGTGCTCGGCGCGCTGACTGGGATGGTCGGCGCGATGATGGCGCTGGAGGTGATCCGCGAGATCGTTGGCTTCGGCGAAGGCCTCGTCGGTCGCCTCGTGCTCATCGACACGATGGGCATGCGCTTCGAGACGCTGCGTTACGGCTGGGACCCGCACAATTCGCTGAGCGGCAGAGGAGGCCCGGTGTAGCTAGGCGTCGTGAGCGGTCCGCTCGTCGACGGCGGCTTGCAGGACTTCGAGATCCGCCTGCGCCGCCTTCGCGGCTGCGGCCTCCACGGAGCGGAAGCGGCTGACGAGATCCAGCCCGAGCGGGGTCAGAGACGCGCCACCGCCGTTGCGACCGCCGATCTTGCGTGTGGCGACCGCGCCGCCGAAGATGGAATTGGTATCCTCCACCAGCTCCCACGCACGGCGGTAGGACATGCCCAGGGCGCGGCCCGCCGCCGAGATGGAACCGTGGGCGGCAATGGCTTCCAGCAGCGCGATCTTGCCCGGGCCGATCCGGCGGCCTGGGTCGAGGTCGATGCGCAGGCTCAACGACGGCATGACGCGGTCCATGGCTACCGGAGCGTTATACCCGAGGCGCAACGATCGCGCTCGCGGTTTCGCTTCCGGCACGACATGATGCGTATCGACGTTGGTCGATAAGCGCGCATGATCGGAGGCGGATCGTTCAACGCCGTTGTGGCGCCGGACGCTCGATCAGATCGCGGATCCTGCGGGCAAGATCGCCGACCACGAACGGCTTGGTCAGCACCGCCATGCCGGGATCGAGATGGCCGTTGCCGACGGCGGCGTTCTCGGCGTAGCCGGTGATGAACAGCACGGCCAGATCGGGTCGCAATGAGCGGGCGGCATCGGCCACTTGGCGGCCGTTCATGCCGCCGGGCAGGCCGACGTCGGTGACCAGCAGGTCGATGCGCCGTTTCTCCTGCAGCACGCGCAGACCGGAAGGGCCGTCCTCGGCCTCGACCGCGGCGTAGCCGAGATCGGAGAGCACGTCCGCGACCAGCATCCTGACGGACGGCTCGTCATCGACGATGAGCACCGTCTCGCCCTCTTCGGCGCGCTTCGGCGCGGGCTCGGCGATCGTCGCCTCCGCCGTTTCGGCGGTGCCGTAGTGCCGCGGGAAGTAGATGCAGACCATCGTGCCTTCGCCGACCTCGGAATAGATGCGCACCTGGCCGCCGGACTGGCGCGCGAAGCCATAGATCATCGACAGGCCGAGCCCGGTGCCGAGGCCGATCGGCTTCGTCGTGAAGAACGGATCGAAGGCCCGGGCGATCACTTCGGGGGGCATGCCGGTACCGTTGTCGGACACGCAGAGCGAGAGGTATTGTCCGGGCGTCACGTCGCGCTCGCGCGCGACGCGCTCGTCCATCCACTTGTTGCCGGTCTCGATGGTGAGGCGGCCGCCGTCCGGCATCGCGTCCCGGGCGTTGATGCTGAGATTGAGGAGCGCATTCTCGAGCTGGTTGGGGTCAACCAGGGCGGTCCACAACCCGGTCATGTTCACGGTCTCGACGGCGATCGCCGGTCCAACTGTGCGCCGGATGAGATCGCCCATGCCGGTGACCAGCTTGGCGACGTCCGTCGGCACAGGGTCGAGCGTCTGCCGGCGCGAGAAGGCCAGCAGGCGATGGGTCAGAGCGGCGGCGCGCTTGGACGCACTCTGCGCCGTGGCGACGTATTTATCGATTTCGCCCACGCGGCCCTGCCTGACGCGGATCTCAAGCATCTCAAGGCTGCCGGAGATGCCGGTGAGGAGATTGTTGAAGTCGTGCGCCAGGCCGCCCGTCAGCTGGCCGACCGCCTCCATCTTCTGCGACTGGCGCAGCTGCTCCTCGATGCGGCGCTGATCGGTGACGTCGCGCCCGCTGAAGAGGACGAGACGGCCGCCAGCGGGCGAAGGGCCGATCGGCGCCACAGACGCGTCGATGGCGACCTCGACGTCGGCCTCGTAGCGACGTCGCACCTGATAGAACTGGATCGCTCCGGTCGATAAGCAGGCTAGGGCGTGCCGCACGATGTCGGCCGCGGCCTCCACCGGTAGGAACGCGGCCGGTGCGAGCCCGACGACCTCGTCGGCGTGCTTGCCAAACACGCGCTCGCAGGCCGGATTGAGATCCTCCACCCAAACGGCGCCGTCGTCATCGACGCGCACGACGAAGAGGTAGTCCGGCGACAGGGCGAACACCGCGCTCGCGCGGGCCTCGCTAGCCGCCAGGGCACGCGTGCGCTCGACGACGCGCTCGTCCAGGATGGTGTTCAGCTCTCGAAGCTCGGCTTCGATCCGCTTGCGGTCGGTTATGTCGTTGACGATCCCGACGACGATCTCCGGCGGCCCGTCGTTGTTGTTGACGAAGGCGCCGATGCTGTGGATCGCACGTTTCGTGCCGTCCGGCGCAAGCAAGCCGTATTCGATGTCGAGTTTCGACGAAGTCGCACGGGCGGCCTGCACAGCGCGGAACACTCGGTCGAAGTCGTCGGGATCGACCCTGGCGAACACCTCTCCAGACCGTCGCCCTTCGTGCGGCGCCAGCGCGAAGATCTCGCGGCTGCGCGCGTCGAGCGTGACCTCGTCTCGCGACATGTCCCATTCGAACGTTCCAAGCCTGGCGATCGCCAGCGCCGCGCTCAGCCGGGCCTGGCTCGAGATCAGGATCTCTTCGCTGCGCGCACGCTCGACGGCGTCCCAGCTGCGGCTCGCGACGTCCCGGATCAGCTCCACCTCGTCGGGCGTCCAGGCGTGCGGTTCGCGGTGGTCGACGGAGAGTGTCGCGCGCAGCTCGCCGCCGCGGATCAACGGCACCGACACGTAGGCGCGGGTCTCGAGAGCGGCCCGGCTGGCGTGAGCCGCAACAGCGTCGGCCGTGACCTCGTCGCGTACGACCACTTCACCGCGGCCGTGCTCCGCAGCCTGGTCGGAACAGAAGCTGTCGAGCGCGTAGGGGCCGCTCAGCGCTTCGGCACCGGCGGCGACGTAGCTCGCCTTGGGCACGGCCGTCCGCCCGTCGGGCTGAACGCTGCAGAAGCCGACCCGGATGGCGCCGAGGTGACGCCCGAGCAGCTCCGCCGCGAGACCGAGGATGGCGTGGGGCGAGGCCAGGCCACGCGTCCCGTCCGAGAGACGCAGCAGTAGGTTCTGCCGATCCTCGGCGAGCTTGCGCGCGGTGATGTCCATGCTGACGCCGGGAAAACGCAGCGGCGCGCCGTCCGGCCCGAAAAGACACCGCCCGCGCGCCGACACCCAGCGCGAGCCGCCGTCGGCCTGCACCAGGCGATATTCGGCCACGAACTCGTCGCCGGTCCGCATCGCGTCCTCGATCGCGGCGCCGACCGCGGCCGTGTCGTCGGGATGGATTGTGCGGGTGAAGTCGGCGATCGCTACGCCGTGTCGGGCGGCTTCCGGATCGACGCCGTAGACGCGCGCGAAGGGTCCGTCGGCCCGCACGATGTCGTTGGGAATGTCCCAGTCCCAGACGCCCAGGCTATCGGTCGCGGCCAGCGCCAGCCGCGCGCGTTCCTCGGCCATCCGCAGCGCCTCGCGGGCGAGATGCTGGGGCGTGACGTCGTTGCAGACCACCAGTGCGCCGCCGATGCCGCCCGGAGCGGAGGGGTCGTCGATGGGTGAATAGCCGTAGGTCCACCAGCCGTCCTCGCGGCGCCCATGCCGCGTCATCGTGATCCGCTGGTCTTCGTGCCAGGTGGCCTCGCCGCCGGACATGATCTGCTCGAGCTGCGGCCCGGTTACGTCCCAGATTTCGTCCCAGACCTCACGAGCCGGCCGGCCGAGCGCGCTTGGATGCCGTTCGGGACCCATCGTCGCGCGATAGGCGTCGTTGTAGAGGCAGGTCCGCGCCGCGCCCCAGAAGATGAACATGGGATGGCGGCTGGCGAGCAGCAACCGAACCGTCGTGCGCAGCGGTTGCGGCCAGCTTCGGGCAGGACCGAGAGCGGTCGCCGCCCAATCGTGCGCGCGCATCAGCGCGCCCATCTCTCCCCCACCGGCGAGGACCTTGTCCGGTGCGTCCGCGTCCGCCATGCGAGACGCCTATCGATAGGGTGTTCCGCTTGTCAACAAAGCGCCACCGGCCCTATCTGCCGCGGAGTGTCCATCAAACGAAAAGCCTCGGTCGAGGTCAGCTCCGGCCTTCGGCGTCGAGGATCCAGGTCTTGTCGACGAAGGCCACGTAGATGCGCTCCTGGCCAAGCGCGGCGCCCAGCAGCGTGGCGAGCTCGTTCAGCATGGCCTCGACTTCGCCGTCGGGCAAGTGGCCGAGATAGGCGTGCACCGCCTCGCCGGTGAACAGCGCGACCGGCTCGCGGTCGGAACCGACGGTGCCGTCCGGGCGTGGCCAGGCGTAGGTCACCTCGGCGCGAAAGAACATGCCCGAGAGCGCCGGCTGCCCCGCGGCGACGCGGCCCTTCATCCAGGCGCGTGCGGTGCGCACCGCCTCGGAAACGTCGAAGACGCGGCCTTCCTCGTCCCAGCCCTCGCGCAACCCGACGCTGATGCGGAAGTCGCGACGCCGGCCCTCCGAGCCCGGCACCACGACGTAATCGCCGGGCCGCGGAGCCGCCCGCGGGATGCGCGGGTCGTCAGCCACCGCCCGCCTCGATGTTCAGCAGCGGCACTAGCCGCGATGCCGCCGGTGCCGCGGCCCGGTCGTCGACGGGCGGATTGGACGTTCGAGTCATGTGAACTTCTCTTCGGCGAAGGGTCGCCGCGAGTGCGCGTGTAGGTCGGCCGGGATCGCGCCGCAACCCGCGCCCGAGCTTGACCAGGGCGACTCGGCTCGCCCACAAGCGGGCGCTACAGGAGCGCCGCATGACCAGCCGCATCATCGCCGTCGAGCCGTTCGACCTCGTGGTGTTCGGCGGCACCGGCGACCTCGCCTACCGCAAGCTCTTCCCCTCGCTCTACCTGCGCGATCTCGACGGCCAGCTCACCGACCCGACGCGCATTGTCGGCATCTCGCGCCAGGAGCTGTCGGATGCGGCCTTTCGCGACAAGGTCGCCGACGCGCTGCGACGCTTCATCAAGCCGGAGAAGGTGAGCGAACCGACGCTGGGCCGCTTCCTCGCGCGCCTGCACTACCTGAGGGTCGACGCCAAGGACGAGGCCGGTTGGGACGGGCTGAAGGGCCTGCTCGCCGACGGCCTGGACCGCGTCCGCGCGTTCTATCTCGCCACTGCGCCGGAGCTGTTCGACCCGATCACCCACAAGCTCGATGCCTACGACCTGCTGACGCCCAGGACCCGCGTGGTGCTGGAGAAGCCGCTCGGAAAGGATTTGGCCTCGGCCAAGAAGATCAACAGCGCGGTGGGCGAGGTGCTGGACGAGGCGCGCATCTACCGGATCGACCATTATCTCGGAAAAGAGACGGTGCAGAACCTGATGGCGCTGCGTTTCGCCAACCTGCTGTTCGAGCCAGTGTGGAACAAGGCGCACGTCGACCACGTGCAGATCACGGTGGCCGAGACCGTCGGCGTCGAGGGTCGCGGCGCCTATTACGACACGGCCGGCGCGCTGCGCGACATGCTGCAGAACCACATGCTGCAGCTGCTCTGCCTTGTCGCCATGGAGCCGCCCTCCGCCATGGAGGCCAACGCGCTGCGCGACGAGAAGCTGAAGGTCTTACGCGCTCTCAAGCCGATCGACGACGCCAACGTGAAGGCGCTGACGGTGCGCGGCCAGTACAAGGCTGGCGCGATCGACGGGAAGAGCGTGCCGGGCTACCTCGACGAGCTGCCGCCCAACGGCGCGGACAAAGCCGAGAGCGCGACCGAGACGTTCGTGGCGCTGAAGGCCGAGGTGCAGACCTGGCGCTGGGCGGGCGTGCCGTTCTACCTGCGCACCGGCAAGCGGCTGCCCAACCGCCTCAGCGAGATCGTCATCCAGTTCCGCGCCGTGCCGCTCTCGATCTTCGGCGAGGCCGGCGGCGGTTTGTCGGCCAACCAGCTCGTGATCCGGCTCCAGCCCGACGAGGGCGTGAAGCTCTTCCTCATGATCAAGGATCCCGGCCCCGGCGGCATGCGCTTGCGCGAGGAAAGCCTCAACCTCTCCTTCGCCGACACGTTCAAGGGGCAGAACCCCGATGCCTACGAACGCCTGCTGATGGACGTGATCCGCGGCTCGCAGCAGCTGTTCATGCGCCGCGACGAGGTCGAGGCGGCATGGATGTGGGCCGACCCGATCCTCGACGCTTGGTCGCGCCTGGCGCAGCCGCTACAGGGGTACACCGCCGGCGCCTGGGGGCCGTCGGCCAGCGTGGCGCTGATCGAGCGCGACGGGCGGACCTGGCACGAGGCGCCTTCCCTTTGAGCCGTTGAAGGTGTCCCACCGGAGACAAGGTTATCCCGGTGCATGACGCGCCCCTGATCGCGCTCGTGGCGCTGATCGTCGAAGCCGCGGCCGGCTACCCGCAGGCACTCTACGCCCGCATTGGTCACCCCGTGACCTGGATGGGTGCGGCGCTGGCGCGGCTCGACTGGCGGCTTAACCGGGAAGGTCACGCGTCGAGGGGACGGCGCCTCTGGGGCTGCGTCACGCTTGCCGTGCTGCTCCTCACGAGCTTCGGCACCGGCTGGCTGCTGACGTCGGCCGCCTTCGCCGCCCTACCACGCTGGGCAGCTATCCTCCTCCTCGGCGTGCTCGCCTCCTCGTGCCTCGCCCAGCGCAGCCTCGATGCCCACGTGCGCGCCGTCGCCGACGCGCTGGAGCGCGGCGGCCTCGAGGCCGGCCGCCGCGCCGTGGCGATGATCGTGGGGCGCGACACCGCCGCGCTCGACGAGGCCGTCGTCGCCCGCGCCGCGATCGAAAGCCTCGCCGAGAACTTCTCCGACGGGGTCGTCGCGCCCGCGTTCTGGCTGGTGCTCGCTGGTCTCCCCGGCGGTCTCGCCTACAA